>VBKD01000014.1 GCA_005888075.1 Chloroflexota bacterium | reverse complement strand
CGGCTGCCCGTTCTGCGCGACCGGAAAGTTTCCATTCGGCCGCAACCTGGGCGCCCATGAGATCGTCGAGCAGGCAGTCGATGCGGAGCGTGTGCTCGCGCTCGAAGGACGCCGTTTGTCGCATGTCGTCTTCATGGGCATGGGCGAACCGATGGCGAACTACGGCGCGGTGATCGAATCCGTCCGTCGCCTGTCGGATCCAGAGCTCATGGCAATCAGCCCCCGGCGCATCGTGGTGTCGACGAGCGGGCTGATACCTCGCATCGAGCAGCTTGGCGAAGAGAAGCTGCCGGTGACACTGGCGATCTCGCTGCACGCCGCGCGCGATGAGCTTCGTGACGTGCTGGTGCCCATCAACCGAAAGTATCCGGTGCGCGATCTCGTCGGCGCGGCTCAGGCGTACGCGGTCAAGACCGGGCGGCGGGTGAGCTACGAGTGGGTCATGCTCGCCGGAGTCAACGACACCAGCCGCGACGCTCACGAGCTCGGCGTGCTGCTCAAAGACAAGCTCGCGCACGTGAACCTCATTCCTTTCAATCCTGTGGACGGCACGCCGTACAAAGCCCCTGATCGCGCGTCGATACGGAGCTTCAGGGAGATGGTGGAGGCGCAGAGCTTGAATGTCACCGTGCGCGACACGCGCGGGCGCGAGGCGGACGCCGCGTGCGGCCAGCTGCACGAGCGAGTCATGCGCAGCCGTCAAGCAGCGGAGGTCTGAGACGCTCTACGCCGGGGCGTCCGGCTTCAGCTACGCGTCGTGGAAGGGAACGTTCTATCCGGCCGGCGTATCGGGCTCGAAGATGCTTGCCTACTACGCGCAGCGCTTGAACGGCGTGGAGCTCAACGGAAGTTTCTACCGCACCCCGCCCGAATCGACTCTGCTCAATTGGGCATCCGAGGTGCCGCTTGGTTTTCGCTTCTGCATGAAGGCGAATCGCGGCCTGACCTACTCGGCGGAGGGATTCGACCGCATCGGCCTCGCCGGGATCTTCGCGGAGCGGATCGCGCCACTGGGGGACCGGCTGGGACCCGTCCTGCTGCAGTTCCCGCCTGTGAGGCAGAAGAATGTGGCGCTGCTCGATGCACTCCTCGGCGCGCTGGGCCGGCCAACCGCGTGCGAGTTCCGCCATGAGTCGTGGTTCGAGGACGAGACCTACCGAGTGATCCGAGAGCACAGGGGCGCGCTGGTGGTCACGGACGAAGAGAAATGGCCGCGTGCTCCGTTGGTTGATCTCGGCTCGACTGCCTATTTCCGGCTGCGGCGAGGCTACACGGATGATTCGTTGCGGCCGTGGATCGACGAGGTGACGTCAGCGCTCGCCGCCCACGACGAGGTGCACGTTTACTTCAAGCACGATCCGGCAGCGCCGGCGCTGGCACAACGCGTGCTCGAGCTCTCCGGAAAAGAATCGGCACCGCAACCACCGCGATGATCACCATCAGCAGCGAGGCAAGCTGGGCCTGACGCAGGCCGAAGACGATGGCCTGGTCCGCGCGGAAGTAGCTGAGCAGGAAGCGGCCGATCGCGTACAGCGAGAGGTAGATCAACCCCAGCACACCGGCGGGCAGCCGCGCCTTGAGCCGCTGGTGGAACGGGAGGAGCAGGGCGAGCAGCCCGAGGGAAAGCACCATCTCGTAGCCGACCTCGAGATGGACGATCCTGCCGGGCTGGCCCAACGTGTTCGGGTTGACGTACTCGACACCCCAGGGCACGTTGGTGGGAGTGCCGTGGTGCTCGCCGTTGATGACGTCACCGATACGCCCGACGGCGAGACCGAGGAGGGCCGCCGGCCCGCCGGCGTCGATGACCTTCCAGAACGAGAACTTCGAGCGCCGCGCCCAGATGTAGGCGCCGACAATCGCGCCGAACAGGCCGCCCCACTGGCTGATACCGCCTTCGGTCAGCGCGAATATTCGCAGCAGCTGGCCTCCGGCGAAGAGCCTGAAGTTCTCCCATACATAAAGGAGGCGGGCCCCGATCAGGCCGATCACGACCATCCAGGCGAGACCGTCGCCGGCGCCGCTCACGTCGACCCCATCCTTCTCGAGCAGCCAGAACCCGATGCGGGCCGCGGCCACGATGCCAAGCACTGCGAAGACGCCGTGCCACGTGATCAGCAGCGGCCCGATGTGGGCGATGTTCGGGTCGAGGTCGATGATGATCGTCAGCGGCATCTAGTTGTCGATGGCTCCTCGGAGGCGGGACAGCGCGGCCTCTTTCGGCAGCAGTGCCAGCGTGTAGTGGATAGGGAGCGAAACCTTCTTGCCAGTGAGCACGTCACGCAGCGGCGTGTAGAACTTACCCTTGCTCACGCCTGAAGCCGCAACGGCTTGTTCGAGCGCCACCTCGATTGCCTGGGGTTCCCACGCCACGTCTTGCAGCGCTTCGACAGCCCTTCTGACGCGTTCCTTGGTATCGCCGTCGAGCGCGGGCGGCTGCGGGTCGAGCCACAGGTAATCGAGGTAGTCGACACCCTGAGCGAGCTTGTGCATGCGCGTTTTGAGAGGAGGGATTGCACACCTGATCGTGGCTTCGTCAAGCTGCGGCAGGAAAGGTTTCAGGCGGCCGGCCAGCTCGCCGTCGTCAAGCATCCGGATGTATTCGCCATTCATCCAGTCGAGCTTCTCCCAGTCGAAGCGAGCACCCGCATGCTGGACACGGTCGAAGGAAAACTCGCGCACCAGCTCATCGAATGAAAAGATCTCCTGCTCGGTCCCGGGGTTCCAGCCGAGCAGCGCCAGGTAGTTGATGAGCGCCTCGGGCAGATAACCCTGCTCTTTGAACAGCGCGAGGTTGGCCTCGGGATGTCTTCGCTTGGAGAGCTTCGCGCCGTCGTGGGCCAGGATGAGCGGCATGTGCGCGTACCCGGCAGGGCGTTCGTAGCCGAGCGCGTCGACGAGCATGAGCTGATACGGCGTGTTGGAAAGGTGTTCCTCACCTCGAATCACGTGCGTGATCTTCATCAGCGCGTCGTCAACCGGGCTCGCGAACTGGTAGGTCGGGTAGGTGTCTGACTTGATGATGATGAAGTCGCCGATCAGGTCCGCATCGAACTTCATCTCGCCGCGGATCATGTCGGTGAACTTGACCTCGCCACCGGGCACCTTGAAGCGCACGGCGAACACGCTTCGATCCTTGGGCGGGTCGGTCAGGCAGCGCCGCGAGTATTTGTAGGGTCGCTTCTCCAGCTGAGCCTGCCTGCGCTCGGCCTCGAGCTCCTCGGGCGTGCAGTAGCAGCGGTAGGCCTTCTCCTCTGCCAGCAGGCGCGCGGCGAGCTCCCTGTATGTGTCGAGGCGCTCCGACTGGCGGTACGGCTCGTAAGGACCGGACTTGTCAGGGCCCTCGTCCCACTCGAGGCGCAGCCAGTGCAGGCTCTCGTAGATCAGCTGCTCGTATTCCGGGCGGTTGCGCTCGAGGTCCGTATCGTCGACACGGAGCACGAACGTTCCGTTGTTCTGGCGCGCGAAGAGCACGTTGTAGAGCGCTGTGCTGGCCGTCCCCAGGTGGGCAAAGCCGGTTGGGCTGGGTGCGATCCGCACCCGAACCGAGTCAGACACCGCCACATACTACGGACGTGATTGGTGTGCTCGCCCTGGTCGGTGGGGACGAGCTCAAGCCCGGCAACGAAGAACAGGACCGCATGCTGGTCGCCGCCGCGAAACCCGGACCAGCCTACGTGCTTGCCACCGCGGCCGCCAGGCAGGGACCCGAGACGGCGGTTGCGCACGCGACCGCCTGGTTCGGCGGGCTTGGGCTCGACGTCGTGGAGCTGCCCGTGCTGAAGCGCGCCGACGCGAATTCGAAGGCGATGCCCAGGTGCTGCGGACGTCGAGAGTATGGGATGCGATCGCTGAGGCCTGGAGCGAGGGGGCGTCGCTGGCGGGATCTTCAGCCGGCGCCATGGCTCTGTGCAGCCACACGCTGATCCGCGCCACCTGGCCGAACCGCTTCAACCGCAAGCCCAACGAGGCGCTCGGGCTGGTGCCGGACACGGCCGTGCTCCCTCACTTCGACACGTTTGGCCATAGGTGGATCGAGTCGGCACGGGGCGAGCTGCCGGAAACGACGCTGCTCGGCATCGACGAGCGCTCGGCGGCCGTTTACGTAGACGGCGGCTGGAGGGCGGCCGGGCCTGGCGGAGTGACGTTGATACGCGACTCGGAGACCACGCGTTTCACCGGCGGGATGAAGATCGATGGCCTCCGCGCCCCCGCCCGTATGCTTCCGAGCCAGTGATCGGAACACAGCGGCGGGCATCGAAATCGCTGCACTCCGGGTTCACGGAGGTGGGCTCGCTGCGCGTCCACCACATGTACGGCGGGCGCGGAACGCCGGTCCTGTTCATCCACGGCCTCGGCTCCTCGGGATACATCGAGTGGCGCTTCAACCTGGAGACCGCCGTCGCCAAACACCGCGTGTACGCGCCCGACCTCCCCGGCTTCGGCCGTAGCGACAAGCCTCGCGCCAGATATGGCATCGCCTACTTCACGCGGTTCATCGAGCGGTACATGGAGTGTCGCGGCCTGCGTTCGGCGGTGATCGCCGGCACGTCTCTCGGCGGCCGGATCGCCCTCGAGCTTGCGCTGGAGCGCCCACAGTTGGTGCGCAAGCTGGTGCTTGTCAACACGCTCGGGCTTGGGGTGCCCAAGGTTCAGGCGACGTACGGCATCGTCACCATCCCGCGCGTCGGCGAGGCCTTGATGAACTTCACGCGGAGCGCGCTGCGCTGGGCTCCGCCGCGACTCATCCGCCGGGTGGCTTCGCGTTTTTCAGGCGCAACCTCCGACCTCGAGCGGATGATGGACGATGCTTACCTCGAGAACCTTCGCGAGATGTATGCAGCCGAGGGTTATTCGGGCGCGTATCTCGCGACGGTTCGCTCCCTCATGTCGCCGCGAGCCCTGCTCGGCCGTCACTACGACCTGACCAAGCGGTTGAACGAGCTGAAGATCCCTGTCCAGCTGATCTGGGGGGCCGACGATCCGCTCTTTCCAGTTGCTCACGCCGCGCGCGCGCACTCGCTCATCGAGCGCTCGCGTCTCGCCGTGATCGAAGGCGCCGGCCACACGCCGCAGGCCGAGCGGCCAGAGGAGTTCAACCGCGTCCTCGACAGATTCCTCTCCACCTAGCCCACCCGCCGCCAGTCGATACACCAGCCCTGAGTACCGGGCGCTGGTCGCGGGTCCTCTCGACCCGCTCGTCCATCCCGACCCCCAGCGGCCGCCGTGGCTGTACCGATTCGTGGTGCGCCTCGTCAGATGGATCGTCAGGGCCCTATACCGCGTCAGCGTCACGGGTTACGAAAACATCCCGAAACCGCCCTACATCATCGCGGCCAACCACCAGGCGTGGTTCGACCCCGCATTCATCATTCCTTTCTTTCCGGAGAATCCGGTCATCTACACGATGGCCAAGCGCGAGACCGTGTTCAGTCGCGGATGGAAACGCCGGCTTCTTCCATTGATCGGCGTGTTTCCCATCTCGCCTGACAAGGGGCAGCTCGACGAGACTGGCCTTCGCACCGTGTACCAGGTTCTCGAGCGGGGCGGTGTCGTGCTGATGTTTCCGGAAGGCCGTTACTCGCGCGGCCGCGCGCTGCGCCCGCTCAAGACGGGGATTGGATATTTCGCGCTTCAGGCCGGCGTGCCCATCTGTCCGGTCGCTGTGCGCGGGACGGACGTGCTCCACCCGTTCGGCCGGGTCGAGGTCTCGATCGCGCCGCCCATCATGCCCGACCCGCCCGCATGGTGGGAGCTCAGCCGGCGCGTGGCGACGGTCGTGGACAACGTCCGTGGCGCTCTCAGCAAAGCGCTGACAAGGCGCTCGCGCGAGTAATTGCTTTTAGAATCGCTGGCGCCTTGCATCTTGTAATCGGCGCGGGAGAGTTCCTGGCCCAACACGTCACTCATGCCCTCTCGGCAGACGTCCCGGTGATCGAGCTGAGCGCGGACGCCGACCAGGAGACGATGGCCGATGCCGTCAGCGGCGTCGAGGTAATCATCAACTGCGGGCTGACCTGGTCGCCCTCGCGACGCCTTCGTTACCGAAAAACCGCGCCGAGCTTGCTTGGGCGTCTCGTCGCGGCGGCGCGCCAGGCACACGTTCGCCGCATCGTCCACGTCTCGACCGCCGACGTCTATGGCTCCGATCATTTCGCGCGGATCACCGAAACCTCGCGGCTTCGTCCCTCGCACGGTTACGAGCGATTGAGGCTGTTCGAGGAGGAGTGGCTGCTGCAGCAGGCAGGTGACGTTGAGGTGGTGATCGTGCGCCCTGCCCGCATTTTTGGCGAGGGCGAGGACTGGCTCACGCCCCGCCTCATGGCATCGCTGGTGCGGGGTCGGCTGTGGCTGCCGGGAGGGGGGCGGGCCATGCAGACCTTTGTGTCGGCAGACGACGTCGGCCGCGCGTGCCTTGCCGCCGCGGACCGAGGCCGTCCCGGACACCGATACCTGGTCGGCGGCTTCGATTCCACCTGGCATGAATTCCTCATGTCCGCGGCCCGGGCGGTCGGCTTTGCCGCGGAGCTGGGGAGCGTGCCCTACGACATCGCCTACCTACGCGCCTTGGCGCTCGAGACCATGACCGCGGAGGGAGCCGTCGTCTGGCCGGGCATCCTGGCGGTCGATGTGATGGGCAAGCCGCACTACTACGACGATTCGCAGTCGCGACGTCAGCTCACATGGTCGCCCTCAGTCGGCAGCTTTGAGCAGGAGATGCCGTCCATGTCGCCCTGGCTGAGCCGCCTGCCCGCGGTCGCGGCGGCGCTAGCCGAACCTGATCAGAGAGAGGCTACTTCACCGCCAGGCAGGTGATCGTCTTGAAGACCCCGTCGATCTTCTGGATCTTGTCGACGATCAGTGAGCCGATCGAGTTGACGTCGGGGGCTTCGCAGACCGCGATGACGTCGTACTCACCTGTGATCGCATCCGCGGCCGTGATGCCTGACACGCCTTCCATCTTCCGCGCCACCTCCAGCGCTCTACCGGGTGACGCGTTGATGAGGACATAAGCCTTCATCGTCTAACCCCCACTTTTATTGAATTTTGATCAGCGTACTCGGTCACCGCTCTTCAGGGCGCGCAGCATGACTTCATCGGTGACGTTGGCGCCTGACAGCAGAACCACCACTCGCTCGTTGGGTCGCGGCCGGTGGTGGTAGAGCAGCGCCGCGGTGGCCGCCGCGCCCGACGGCTCAGCCAGCAGGTGCTCCCACTCGAACAGGAGCCGGATCGCGCGCAGCATCTCGGCCTCGTCGATCAGCACGATCTCGTCGACATATCGCCGGGTCAGGTCCAGGGTGAGGCGGCTGGGCGATGACGCGGCAAGCCCGTCGGCGATGGTGTCGACCCGATCCAGGGTCACGATCTCCCCTGATCGCAGCGAGCGATGCATGGAGTCGGCCCCCGCCGGCTCGGCTCCGATGACGCGGACGCCTGGCAGGCGGGACTTGACGTACATCGCGATTCCGCTGATCAACCCGCCGCCTCCGATGGGGACGATCACGGTGTCGAACTCCGGAAGGTCGGCCAGCAGCTCCAGGCCTATGGTGCCCTGCCCGGCGATCACGTCGGGGTCGTCATACGCGTGGACGAAGGTCGCTCCGGTCTCCCGCTGCGCCTGGAAGGCTTCGAGGTAAGCGCCGTTGTAGTTGCGTCCGGCAGCCACGACCCGAGCCCCGAGCCGTCTGATCGCTTCGACTTTGAGCAGGTTGGCGGTCTCCGGCACGTAGACGGTGGCCGGCGCCCTGAACGCGGCCGCGGCGTAGGCGACACCCAAGCCGTGGTTGCCCGCGGAGGCGGTGATCACCCCCGCGGCGCGCTCCTGGGGACTCATGCGGATGAGCTTGTTGAGCGCGCCGCGGACCTTGAAGGCGCGGATCGGCTGGATGGATTCGACCTTTATGTGGACGTGACAACGCGCCTTGTCGGTGAATGCTCGCGAGTACTGGAGAGGTGTGGGCGGGAGGTAGGGCCGAAGGTCGCGCGCCGCCTGCTCCACGTCCGCAGGCGTGACCGAAAGATCTTCCGTCTCGGCTTGCTTCACCTACCCATCCTTCTTTTTGTTCTTGCGCCGCTTTTCGGCCAGGTGCAGTGCGAGCTTCTTCAGGCCCGGATTGACCGACACGACCTTCGGCCCTCGCACCTTCTTGTCTCGGGCCTTGGCGTGGGCGCTCTCGCGAGGGGACATCCGGTCGAGGTCGTCGCTCATGGGGTGCTCGGTGGGGGCGGTTGAGGGTACGGAGATCCATACGCAGGAGCGGCGTCGATGTCCAGACGCCTGAACGCGAGCGTCCAGTAGGTCGAGCTTTGCGCGGCGACAAAGCCCTGGACGACAACCGCGATGGGAACCACGACAAGGATGGCGATGACGAAGATCACCCACGCGACGGCCGATCCTGTGGTGAAGGCGGCGACGCCCGCGATGATCGCGGGCAGCGATAGGATCCCCAAAACGATGAGGATTGCGATCCCGAGCGCGAACCCGACCCCGATTGAAAGCAGCCAGACCAGCAGCACCCGGCCCAGCCGTTTCCGCGCGA
>VBKD01000013.1 GCA_005888075.1 Chloroflexota bacterium | reverse complement strand
GTGATGACGGAGGATCGGGAGGACCTGCACCGGTTGGCGGTCGATTACAAACAGATCAACGCGCCGGTCGGACAGCTCTCCATGGACAGCCTCGCGTTTGCGACCAAGGCCACGATGAGCACAAATGCGGCGGTCTACGCGAACGCCGACACGAAGATCGCGGCCTGGACCGCCCGGCGGGACACGCTGGCGGCCGAGATGATCGCGCTACTCGACGCGACTGCTCCGGGAGGAAACGACAGGCATAACGACCGGAACGTGCACGACCTGATCACGCAGGCGGAGAACCTGCTCGCCGAGGCGCACGCGGCCGCGGGTTAGGTATTGGTTGGGGGAGAGGGACTGACTTTCGTCGCCCTCTCCCCTCCCTCCTTCAGGTACCTGAAAACAGGTACTGGCTTGGGCCGTTTTCAGGTGTTTCCACGCTTATGGGCACCACCCCCTGATTCATAGGCTTGCTTCAACGGTTGCATGAGCGACCGAAATCAACATCCGAGAGGAGAAAGCAATGGAAGCCAGGGCATCGTTCGGTGGAGCGTCAGTCTCGAAGACCTTTATCGCGGCGGTTCTGCTCAGCATCGCGATCGGCCTCGGAGTCATGGGCGCGTACGTCGCCGGCGGCCTCAGGGGCGCGGCGGCCACCACGACTCACGCAGTGCAGGCGGCCCCGGGAACCGTCCTTCGCCAGGACAACCCGGCCAGCGACCAGCAGTCCGCCCCCGCCCGGGTGCGCGCGAACCACGCATCCTAAACCGCACCGGTCATCCCCGTTGTGCGTTCGTTTGAGAGAGGGACCGTAGCCAGGCCCCTCTCTCTTGTTTTGTCCGGGTGGGCGAAGATACGCCCATGGACAGGGTGGCTGTCCCGCCGGACGCCGTCCCGAACAACCTTCCTCACCACCTCACCACCTTCGTGGGACGCGAGGCCGACCTCCGCTCGCTCAAAACTCTCCTCCCAAACGCCCGAATGGTCACCCTGGTCGGCACGGGCGGCGCCGGCAAGAGCCGGCTCGCGACCGAGCTGGCGAGGGCCACGATGGACCGGTGGCCAGACGGCGTCTGGTGGGTCGACCTCAGCGCCGCGGCCGATACCGGCGAGGCGGTCGTCGGCGCGCTCGAGCTGCCCGGGCAGGGTTCAACCGAGAGCGTCGCCGCCTCGTGGCTCGCCGCGCGGCGTGCTCTCCTCATCCTGGACAGCTGCGAGCACCTCATCGGCAATAGCGCCACTTTCGGCCAGGCGTTGCTCGAGCGCTGCCCCCAACTCACCATCTTGGCGACGAGCCGCGAACCTCTCGGGGTGGCCGGCGAGGTGCGCTGGCCGGTCACGTCGCTGGTCGATCCGGACGCGCTCCACCTGTTTGAAGCGCGCGCGCGACTTGTTTCGCCCAACTTCAAGGTCTCGTCGGGCAACATCCAGCCGGTCACCGAGATCTGCGACCGCCTCGATCGCCTGCCTCTTGCCATCGAGATGGCTGCCGCACGCCTCGACGTCATGTCGGAGCGTGAGCTGCTGGCCAACCTCACCGATCGGTTCCGATTTCTCGCTTCAGGAGCCCGCACCGCGCCGGAGCGCCAGCAGACCATGACCGCCGCCATCGATTGGAGCCACCGGCTCTTGACCGAGGACGAATCGCGACTGTTCAGACGGCTCGCTGTCTTCCAGGGTGGGTTCACGCTGGAGGCCGCGCAGCGGGTCTGTTCGGAAGGGGACGCCCCAGGCGTCATGAAAGTGCTTGGCGGACTCGTTCAGAAATCCATGGTCGTCGCGGACAAGCTCGACGACGGAAGCACCCGCTACAGGCTGATGGAATCGCACCACGCCTACGCCCGAGAGAAGCTGACCGCCTCCGCCGACTTACAGCTCACGCAGCGCCTTCACTACGAATACTTCGCCAGGTGGCTTCGTCCTCCGGCCGTGCAGAAGGGAAAGTCGCGGGAGTCGGCCAACCTGTGGGTCGCGCTCGACTGGGCCAAAACGAACGCGGCCGATCGAGGCCTCGGGCTTGCGGTCGAGCTCGCCGACTTCGAGTTCAGCGACCATGCGAGAACCAAGGATGTCCTGCTGGACCTGGTCGAGCGTTCGCCAGCGACCGGTGCGCTCCGGGCGCGAGCCCTGAACCTCGCCGGACGGCTGGTGCTGCGACAGGGCGACCTCGATCTCAGCCGCTCCCTGGCGGACTCGAGCCTGACATTGGGACGCCAGTTGGGTGACCCGGAGCTGATCGCCTACCTGGTCAGGGGCGCCGGGACGATCTACCACTCACGTGGTGAGCTGGACGTCGCGGCAGCGATGTACGACGAGGCCCTGTCGCTGGTCGGGGATCACGCCAACGAGGCGCTGCTGGTCGAAGTCAAGAACGCGCTCGGTGTGTTGGCCGTCGAGCGAGGCCAGCACGCTGAGGCCCTCGAGCTCCTCACGCAGTGCGTGGCCTCGAGGCGGCGAGCAGGCGACCAGGCATCGTTGGCGCGCTGTCTCGAAAGCCTGGCGAACGCGCAGCTCGGCCTAGGCGACCTGGACGGTGCGGCTTCCAGCTGGAGCGAGTCCCTCTCTATGTTCAGTGAGCTCAGCGACCCGTTTGGCACCATCTGGTGCCTTGGAGGTCTGGCCTTGGTTGCAGCCAAACATGGAGACGACGAGCGCACAGTGCGCCTGGCATCGGTCGCCGACCGTATGTCGCGTGAGTGGTCGCTCAGCACTGGGTCGTTCCGACTCGATCAGCTCGCGGACGTCATCGAGCAGGCCCGCTCGAAGCTTGGAGCGCGCCGCGGCGACGCCGCCTGGAACGACGGGCAGGCCATGAGCACGACGCGAGCTCTCGAATATGCGAGGGGCGAGGAGACATCCGCCCAGCTCGCCGACGCCGGACTGCTCACTCGCCGGGAGCTCGAGGTCGTGGCTCTGGTCGCGGCGGGGCTGACCAACAAGCAGATCGCGGAGCGCCTGTTCCTCTCGGAGCGCACCGCTGAGGGGCATGTTGAGCGGATCCGCAACAAGCTAGGTGTCCGGTCACGAACAGACGTCGCCACCTGGGCAGTCACAAAGGGTATTGGGACTCGCAACCTTGACAAGACGACGCCCACGAGTACTGTCTGACCGGGAAGGTCGCCTACCGCCGGCGCGGCACATTCGGGAGGGGCAGACAGTGAGTCCGACTTGGAAGCCAGACGACTCGGTCGCGGAAGGCCGCACGGGACTGCGAACCATCCGAGCGGCGCTGAAGAAGCATCGCGTCAACGTCACCAAGCGCGTGATCACGTCACGAGATCCGGGTATGGAACAGGTGCTTTGGGAGCTGAGACGGGAGGGTCTACCGCCCGGCTTTCGATCGTGGCGTCTACCGATCCCGGTCGAGAACTCTCCCTCGTTCCCTTTCATGACCGTGGCGGAGCCGGGTGCCATCGTGCCAGAACATTCGCACCAGAAAGACCTGCTCCGGGTGATCATCTCGGGTTCGATCATCACGAACGGGATCGAGCTCAAGTCGGGCGACTGGATGTACGTGCCGGCGGGCGTCACCTACGGGTACATGGCCGGGCTCAACCCAGGGGCCATCAGCTTCCACATCTACTGGTAGAGGCGGACGCCGGCCGGCGGTCAGGCGGAGTAGGGCTGCAGCAGCTCTGCGATGGAACCTTCGAACTTCGACAGACGCTTGTGGACCTCGATCACCTCATCCGAGGTGACGGGGTCCGCCGGGTCGATGTCTGTTCGGCGCTCGGTCCACTCCGTGCCGCACTCACACCGGTGGAATAGGAAGCGATCGGTGCGGGAGCGGTAGATGTAGATGGCCGCGTCTCTCAGACGCCGTCCGCAGGCGCACTTGCCTTGGTCTGGTCCCAACTTCGACTTTTGCATTGACGTAAACCTCGACCTGTATAACGAACCAGAAAGCGAGTTCGTTGCATGGTACACCCGAGATCGTCGAACTGGAAGGTTCATAAGACTGTAAAAGGCGCCCGCTTTTCGTGTGATCCACCAGAAGTCGGGTCAGCCGGCGTTGAGCTCCCTCAACAACCCCTCGAGGTCGCGCATGCGCTCCGTCAGCGCGGCGTTCTCGAGAGTCTGGTACTGGGAAAGCACGTCGACGAAGCCCTCGCCGACGTCGTAACCATGCTTCATCAAGAGATCTCGGCCGCGGTCGCCCTCGCGCTCCAGGATCTCGCGGACCTTGCTTTCGGGGGTGAACGTCTCAGGCACTGGGCGGCGGCTCGAGCTTCTTGAGAATCACGCGATGTCCGTGCCAGCGCTCGGGCACGCCCTTTGGCTCGTCTCCCTGGTAGCCGAGCTCCAGGCACCAGATCCCGTCGACCAGGACAGGCGCTATCGACAGCTTGGTTTTCGGGTTCTTACGCTGCACCGACTGCAGCAGAGGAACGCCATAGAGCACGAGCGCCCCGGGCAGGTTGATCGTGTTGATCCGGCCACCTTCGCTGGAGCCGTCGTGGCCGGACGTGCGCGAGCCGAGGGAGTGAATCATTCGTCGCTAGGTTAGCTGCCGCCGGCTTTTGAGCGCGGCGAGGATGACGGCGACCGTCGTGTCGTAGCCAAGCCGGCCCGTGTCGAGCACCATGTCGTAGTGCGCCGGGTGGTTCCGATCGTGCCCATAGACCTGCCTGATGTAGGAGGTCCAGTTCTCGTCAGTCTGCTTCATGCGCCGCCTGGCCTCGTCTTCGGAGGTGATGTTGAAGCGGGCCATGATCGTCTTGACCCGAATGGCTTCGTCGGCGCGAAGGAAGACGTGGAGG
>VBKD01000012.1 GCA_005888075.1 Chloroflexota bacterium | reverse complement strand
GCCGTCTTCCTGGAGTAAACCTGCGCCCCGGCTCAGTCAAGCAAGCTCGTGCCGAGGCCGGGTTGAGCCTGGCGCAGGTCGGTAAGGGTCATGTCACGGCGCCGGCGATCTATCTAATCGAAACCGGGCGCACGCGCCCGTCGCTGCCCACCCTCGAGCACATCGCGAGGCGGACGGGCAAGCCCGTCGAGTTCTTCCTGGCCGACCCGGACGGTTCGATCGACGAAACACAGACCAGGCTGCACGAGCTCGAGGCGATGGTGGCCGATGGCAGGAACGAAGACGCGATCCGTCTCGGCCGGTGGCTGCTGGACCAGGGCGCCTCGCCTTACCGACTCGGCCGGATCCGCCTCTTGCTGGGCCAGGCCCATCTGGCCTCCTCCCAGCCTGAACGAGCGGCGGCGTTTCTCGCCCAGGCCAGGGCCCACTTCGAGGCGGTCAACGACGGCCCGATGCTTGCCGAATGCATCGGATCGCAGGCGGCGCTGGCGAACATGACGAAGTCGAAGGATGCGGTCGCCCTCGCCGAGAAAGCATTGGCGATCTGCCGCGGCTTGAGCCCCGTGCCGACGCCCATCGAAGCCCGTCTGCTCGCCATCCTGGCCACCGCCCATGTCGCCAGCCGGGATTGGGACAACGCAATCGCCGTGTTCGAGCAGGCGATCGACGCCTCCAGCGATTTCTTCGATCTTCGCCGGCTGGCGAGGCTGTACAGCGGGTTGAGCACCGCCTATAGCGACCAGGGTCACGCAGAGGCGGCGGCGCGCTACGGGATGCGGTCAGTCGCTCTGCTCGAGGTGCAGAGAGATCGCATCGACCTAGCCAGGTCGGAAAGCAACCTGGCGCTCATCCTGATGACGCGAGGGCACTACTCGGCCGCGAGGCAGCACCTCGATCGGTCGCTGGAGCTCAGCGAAGAGGCGGATCTCGAGGCCGGGCGCAGCCAGGTGTTGCTCAGCCTGTGTGAGCTGTCTCTCCAGGAGGGCAGCGACCAACAGGCCCTTGACTACGCCCAGCATGCGTTGGAGTTGGCGGAGCGCCTGGGTGAGGAAGCCAGTGTTGCCGAAGCGCATTCGTGGCTCGGCAGGATCGCGGACCGGCGTAGCGACCACAAGGCCGCTGATCGCGAGTTCGAGCTCGCCATCTCGAGATTTGAGGAGCTCGGCATGCGGGAGAGATTGCTCCAGTGCCATGGGGTTTACGCCGAGATCCTGGAGCGACGCGGTGAGCTGGCCAAGGCTTACGTACATATGAAGCTGGCGCTCCAGGCCAGCCGGCCGGGTTTGCTGCGCTCCGACGAACCGGCGGAAGAAGAAGAGGAACGCGTCAGCAGCGCCTGACCTAGGCGTCCTCGCGCGTTGATTCATTGGTGGCGCCGCGTGCGGCGCCTGCTAGATTAGGTCTGCCGCTTCGGGGGGCAAGTTTGCACGCGTAGGGGAGGTTTGTCGGCTGGCCAAGGCGCTGCGCAACTCCAAGTTCTCACTCACCGCCGAGTCCATCGTCGCCGATTACCGACTTGCCTTCAGCAGCCGGCGGGCGAGCATCATCGGACGGTCGGAAGTCATCCGCGGGAACGCGACCTTCGGCATATTCGGCGACGGCAAAGAGGTCGCTCAGCTGGCGATGGCGAAGACCTTCCGGCCGGGAGACTGGCGCTCGGGTTACTACCGCGACCAGACGTTCATGTGGGCGACGCGGATGTCGAACATGCGCGACTTCTTCGCCCAGCTGTACGGCAATGCAAGGTTGGAGGCGGATCCAGCCTCCGGTGGCCGGCAGATGGGGAATCACTTCGCCACGCGATTCCTGGACGATCAGGGCGCGTTCACCCGCTCAATCGACACGCTGAACTCGAGCGCGGACGTCTCGAACGTGGCTGGATGGATGCCGCGTCTGCTGGGGCTGGCCTATGCGTCGAAGCTGTATCGGGACAACCCCCAGCTCAAGGCTGCGCAGGATGGCTTTTCGGCCGGCGGCAACGAGGTCGCCTTCGGCACCATCGGCGACTCGGCGACCAGCGAAGGGCCCTTCTGGGAGACGGTCAACGCCGCCGGCGTCCTTCAGGTGCCGCTGGCTCTTTCGGTCTGGGATGACGGGTACGGCATCTCGGTACCCATCTCGATGGCGACGACCAAGGCCTCGATCTCGGATGCGCTGCGAGGCTTCATGCCGGACGACCGGCCTGGCATTGACATCTATGTGGTGCGCGGCTGGGACTATCCGGGGCTCGTCGAGACGTACGCCAAAGCGATTGACAAGGTCCGGCGCGAACACAAGCCCGCCCTGATCCACGTCACCGAGATGACGCAGCCGCAGGGCCACTCGACCAGCGGCAGCCACGAGCGTTACAAGTCGAAAGAGCGTCTGCGATTCGAGCAGGAGTACGACTGCATCGCGCGGATGCGCGATTGGATCATCGAGTCGGGCATCGCGAGCGAGGCCCAGCTCGAGGGCTGGGAGGCCGCTGACAAAGAAGCGGTCGAGGCGGCGCGCGACCTCGCCTGGGACGCCTTCCAGTCGCCGATTCGCGCCGAACGTGACCGAGCGGTCGCCATCCTGAAACGCATCGACATGCCGGAGGTGGCCGAGATCACGCAGCTGCTGGGGGACGCGGGCAAGGTCACGCGCTCATTCGTCATGGCGAGCGCCTCGCGGGCGATGTATCAGCTGCGCGGCATCGAGTCGCCCGAGCGGACGGAGCTCGGTAAGTTCGTCGAGGAGTACGAGCGCGAGAACGCCGAGCGCTACAACTCGTTTCTCTACAGCCGCTCCGCCGAGTCTCCGCTCAAAGTGCCGGTCGTTCCGCCTCAGTATTCGGACCAGTCACCGGCTGTCGATGGCAGGCAGGTTCTGCTGCGCAACTTCGACGCGAACTTCGCGCGCGATCCGCGAATCTTCGTGGTCGGTGAGGACGTGGGCAAGCTGGGCGATGTCAACCTCGTGTTCGAGGGGCTGCAGGCGAAGTATGGCGAGCTGCGCCTGACCGACACAGGGATCAGAGAGGCGACCATACTTGGGCAATCAATCGGCGCGGCGATGCGCGGCTTGCGACCGATCTGCGATATCCAGTACCTGGACTACTTCCTGTACGCACTCGAGCTTGCGGCCGACGACCTGGCGACCCTTCACTGGCGGACCGTGGGCGGCCAGAAGGCGCCGGTCGTGATCAGAACCAAGGGCCATCGTCTGGTCGGCATATGGCATTCCGGTTCACCCATGTCGGTGCTGATGAACGCGCTGAGAGGGGTGTACATCGCGGTGCCGCGCAACATGACTCAGGCGGCCGGCTTCTACAACACCCTGTTCAGGGGTGACAACCCGGGCATGGTGATCGAGGTGCTCAATGGTTACCGGCTCAAGGAGCGCGTGCCGGACAACATCGGCGACTTCACGGTTCCCCTCGGGGTGCCCGAAGTGCTGCGCGAGGGTTCCGACGTGACCGTCGTGACCTATGGAGCATGCTGCGGGATCGCGCTCGACTCAGCTCGGATGCTCGAGGGGTTGGGCGTTTCGTGCGAGGTCATCGACGTGCAGACGCTCAACCCGTTTGACGTCGACCACAGCATCGTGCGCTCGATCGAGAAGACGCACGCGCTGGTGTGCCTCGACGAAGACGTGCCAGGCGGCGCGTCCGCTTTCATGATGCAGCAGATCCTCGAGGCCCAGAACGGATGGTGGCACCTGGACGCCGCGCCGCGGACGCTGCCGGCATCGCCGAACCGGCCGGCGTACGGTCCCGACGGCGACTACTTCACCAAGCCGAATCGCGGCCAGCCGTGGCGATTCCCAAGCTTGGGATAGAACACCTCCCCACTAGCTGGGGAGGTCGGCGGCGAAGCCGCCGGGTGGGGGATGTACGGCTGAGGGGCCGGAAGCTAGAGCACTTCTCCCGGCACATCCTCCATCACGGCGAGCGCTGGGGCCCGACCCAGAAGCGCCAGGCCCTCCAGCACGTAGCCGAACCATCCCGAGGGCACGGATTCGGCCCGCGGCGGGATCATCCGTTTCGAAGTGCGCACCTCGCGCACCGGCGCCCCCTCGCGCAGGCCGCCCAGCGTTCGCGCCTTCGTCACTCCGGCCTCCAGGCCGCCCATCTCGTCGACCAGGCGTCGCTCCAGCGCTTGTCGCCCGGTCCACACCTTGCCCGCGCCAACCGCATGCACCTGGACATCGGTCATCTTGCGAGCCTTCGCAACCACCTCCACGAACAGCGAATAGATTCGCTCGATCTCTCGCTGGACGACCTGTCGCTCCTCATCTGAGTAAGGCCTCTCGTCGGATTCCATCGTTGCGCGGGCCCCGAAAGCCACAGTCTCGCGATTGACCAGCAGCTTGGACCACATACCGCCTGTCACGACTTTTCCGCTGAGGACGCCGATGGATCCGGTGAGCGTGCTGGGCCGCGCCACGATCCACGAACCTGGCGTCGCCACCCAGTAGCCACCGGAGGCCGCCACCGGGCCCATGACCACGACCAGCGGTTTGCGCGACCCGATCATGTCGAGCGCCTGCCGCATCGCCTCTGACGCCGTGGCCGAGCCGCCTCGCGAGTTCACATAGACAACCACGGCACCGGTTCGCTTGTCCCCGGCGACCTGGCGCGCCGCCTGCACAATGGACAGGTCGCCGGCCCGGTCCTGTCCAATCAAGGGAATCTCGATCGGCGGGCGCACCGGCAGCCGGCCGGAGCGTCCATCGATGATCGTGCCCTCGATACGCAAGACCGAGATGTACTTGCCCAGGTTCAGCTTCGGCGCCGGCATCCGAATCTTGCGTCGGGCGACATCCCACGGCGCGACCGAGGCGGCGGCCCCGTTTCCCGGCCCCAGATGCGAGGGCAGCTTCTCCTCACCGACGAGGCCGTCGACGACACGACCTTGGAGGGCGTCCTGGTCTCCGTACGGGGAGTGGTCGATGAGGTTCTTCGCCGCCTGCTCATCAATGGAACGGCTTTCACTGATCGCGCCGACAAGCTCGTTGTGCTGCGATTCGAGCAGCCACGTCATCTGTTCGCGCACCTCGTCGGGCATCTTCGATTTGGTGAGCATGTCTGCCGCCGATTTGTACGGCGAGATCTGCACGAAGTCCGCCGCGAGCCCGAACCTGCGCAGCCCATCGGCCATGAAGAGTCCGGTGGCCGCGAATCCCATCGGCTGCACCAGCCCCGATGGCATGAGCAGGATTTCATCGCATGCGCAGGCGAGGTAGTAGGTGCCGGTCGTATAGAAGGGCGCCCACGCCACCACCCTCTTGCCTGCGTTGCGCAGCTTGGTGACCAGCTCACGCAGGTCTTCCAAAGTCGCCATCGACATGGGCACGGGGCGAAGGTGCACGACGACTCCTTTGATGCGTTTGTGGCGAGCGATCAGATCGAAGCGCTCGGCAAGCTCCTTGACACTCAGCCGGTTCCGCGCAGTCAACCGCTGCCAGAACGGCCGCGGCGGGTCAGGCAGCGCGGGAGGCTCTTCCTCGAGCACGTAAATCACGAAATCGGGCGGCTTGCCGAATGATCGGCGCAAGCTCGTGATGAGCCACCACAGGTATCGGAACGGAAAGAGAATCAATGCCCCTCGATCTCTCGAGGGGCAAGTCTAGGCTACGGCTTGTTCTCAGACGACCTTTGAGATCTCCAGCTTCTCGTCGAGGTCCTCGCTCAACCGGGTCGCCCCGTACTCATGGCCGACGTGCTGGTGGTAGGGGACGCCGGTGAACAGGTGATGAGAGCGCGTGGGGATGTTGGCGGTCGGCTCCCACTCTTTGCGCTGCAACGTCATGTAACCCTCTTCCTGCTTCTTCTTCATGTCCTCGAGCAGCACCGACATCCCGTGACCCGCCGCGTGCTGCAGGGCGAGGGTGATGAAGATGAATCCGACGCCGAGCAGGCCGAGCTCTTCCCAGCTGATGGCGTCTTTTTCGTTGTACCACTTGAACGATGAGGAGTAGTTGAAGGCGAATCGAGCCCGTGGGAATCGCTTGCGGATCTCTGCGCAGAAGGTCTCTGTCGGTCCGCGTTCGGCGGTGGGAAACTCACACCACAGCAGGTCGGGCACTCCACTGTCGAGGTAGCGAAGGCCGCGCTCGATGGCGAGCTCCAAACCTCGTTTTGATTCGGGTGCCTCGGTGGCGGACACAGCGTCCGTGCGGGCGATGATGACGAAGTCCTTGTGGCCGAGGTCGTCGGCCGCGCTGCGCATCATCTTGAGCTTGCCCACGAACTCGTCGGCCGAGATCAGGGCTTTGCCCGCGATGTGGCCGCAGCGCTTGGGCATGACCTGGTCTTCCAGGTGCGCGGCGGCGACTCCGGCGTTGACGTACAGCTCCACCGTTCGTTGCACGTTGAACAGGTTTCCGTAGCCGGCATCCATGTCGACGACGACAGGAGGAATCTCCAGATGGACAGGAGGCGCGTCCTTCTCCGGATCGCCCATGGCCATCGTGAGCTGGAACTTTCTCAGCGCGCTCACAGTGCGCCGAGCTCCATCCGCGATCTCGACTGACGAATACAGGTCCATGTCGGTGGTTCCGAGATGGCCGATGGCGAATGAGTAGCCGCTGAAGTAGACGGCGTCGAATCCGTGATACATCACCAGCTCGGCGCCCATCGGGTCGTAAACCCCGGGCCCGAAGACATAAGGCTTGCTGGCAAGCAGCCGCCGCAGGCGCTTGCTCGGCTCCTCGTTGCGGGACGCTGGAACCTTGTACCCCTCCGGCAGGAGAGGCGTGCTGACCAGATCCATGGAAGGCCTCCTTAGAACTTTCTTGGGCTAACGCCGAAAACTGGTTTGGTTACTCGTTCTCGTGGTCGCAGTTGCAGGGCTCGGGGCACTCGCACTCGTGGCGCGACGGCTCGGTCTCTGAACCGCTGGATCGATTTTCCTTATCCATGGCAACCAAGCTAGCAAGAGGCTTGATATAAGTCCAATTGATTGATTTGATTCGACCTATCGAAAAAACCGATGTAGATCTGGCGTCAGTCGCGCGTTCCCAACAGGGTCAAAAACGCTGCGACGATGCCCGCCGGCTCGCCGGCGTCTCGGCGCCGGTAGGCAACGATGGTCTGGTGCATGGGCGGCGCATCTTTCATCTTGATCACGCGCAAGGATCTGGTCTCGACCTCGCGAGCGACGGCGCTGCTCGGCAGCAGAGCCACGCCCAGACCCCGCTCGACCATCTTCTTGGCGGCCTCGATCGAGTCGAGCTCCATCAGGCCGCGGAGCTTCACGCCCGCTGAGAGGAACGCGCCCTGGGTGATCTCGTAGTAGCTCGACACCCGGTCGAACATGATCAGCTTCTGCGTCGCGACGTCGGCCATCGCCACCGACTGCTTCTTGGTGAAGGGATGATCCGGAGCGCAGATCAGAACCAGCTCTTCGGTGTGAAAGGGTCTCAGCTCGAGATCGGGATGCCGGATCGCACGCCCGAGGCCGATCTGCACCTCGTCCCGCAGCACCAGCTCGACGACGTCCTCCGAGTGACCTGTCCGGACCGAGACCTCAACGCGAGGATGCACAGCCACAAACTGCTCGAGCAGCTCAGGCAGCACGTACGTGCTGACGGCCGGGGCTGCCGCGATCATCAGGTGTCCGGCCGACGCCGAAAGGACCTGCTGCAGCGCTTCGCGGCCGTCGACCAGCGCCCGCAGCGCCCGCTCGGCGAAAGGGATCCAGGCCCGGCCGGCGTCGGTCAGCCGCATACCGTGCGGCGTCCGTAGAAACAGAGGCGTCCCCAGCTCACGCTCCAGGCCCTGCAGGCGCGCGGTCAGGGTCGGCTGGGTGATGAAAAGCGTTTCCGCGGCCCGGCTCACGCTGCCCTGGCGGGCGACTTCGAGGAATCCCTCGACCTGCACGAGCTGGATGCCGCTCGGCTTGCCGTTACGTGTTTCGTCTATGGCCACGGCCGTCCTTACAAATTCTATCTATGGGCTCGCGGTCTGCGCCTAGCTTCGTTTTCGCTGCAGCAGGACCGTCGCGGCGGCGATGGCCAGCGCCCACACCGGCCCCATGGTGATCAGGAATGGCCGGATGGTGTCGCTGGCCGAGTGCGAATCGCGGTCGAAGGCCTGGAACACGAGGACGGTGCCGAACACGAGGGCGGCGAAAGCCAGGGCCACGCCGGCGACCTTGAGTCTCACGTCCCTGAAAACGGGCTCGCGAAGTACGTGGTTATGGAATTTGGACCAGGTTCGCCGCGGTTCCCATTCCTATGCCAGCTTTCTTCGGATTTCACATGCCGAACTACACGTATCCGGGGGTATCTGACGATCGCCTGTTCGATCGCATTGCGGAAAGCGTGAAGGCGGCCGAGAAGGCCGG
>VBKD01000073.1 GCA_005888075.1 Chloroflexota bacterium | reverse complement strand
TTGGGCTGCTTAGCCGGTTCTCGAGTTAGTCGCTGGCCTGTTTGTTATAGTCGGCTCCCCCGGGTTCCAGAACACGCCGCAGCATGAGATACAGCAAACCAATAGTTGCGGGCGGGACACTGCGCGCCAGCGCGTTTGGCGTGCGGCATGCGGTCATCGGTTTGATCGCAGCGGTTGGCGTCATCTGGGGCGGCGCGTCGTTTGCGCAAGAGGCGTACATCAGCCACAAGCTCAGCGACCAGGTCGCGGCGTTGAAAAAGCAGAACGCCGTGTTGGGGGTTCAGAACTCCGGCTATCGCAAGGACGTCCAGGCGCTCTCGTCTGGAGTTGCCGACGAAGAAGAGGGGCGGCTCAGCGGGTATGCGAAACCCAACGAGAAGCTTTACTTGGTGATGCCCCCTCCGAGCCCAACCCCGGCTGTGCCGGCGTCGCCATCGCCCTCCCGCTGAGGCCTGGAAGGCCGGGGGTATAATTCAAGGCGCGGAGTGGAGCAGCGGCAGCTCGTCGGGCTCATAACCCGAAGGTCCTTGGTTCGAATCCAAGCTCCGCAACCAGCGACCCCAGCCTCTGAGCCTTCCGTGCTTAGGGCCATTTGAGAGCGAGATTTGTATGAACAAGCGGAAGCGAGTGGCCATTGCAAAGCACCGGCAGAAGAAGCGCAAGCTGAAGGCACGAGCGCAAGCCTCCCGCTAGGATCTCGTTCCGCGGTGCCGTAGCTCAGGTGGTAGAGCGCGCGACTCATAATCGCGTTGTCGCTGGTTCGAGTCCAGCCGGCACCACCATGGCTGCAAATTCATTGCCAGACGGCATGCTCCTAGTGGCCGTCTCCGGCGGTCCTGATTCCACCGCGCTCCTCCTTGCTCTGCATGAGGCGGGGCGTGAGCTGGTGGCGGCGCATTATGACCATGCGTTGCGCGATGGGTCCGAGGCAGTCGCGCGACAGGTGGCAGATCTGTGCGCGCGCATCGGTGTGCCGCTGATCAGCGAGCGGCGCAGCCAGGCGATGCCCAAGGGATCGGTTCAGGCCGCTGCCCGCAAGCTCCGGTACGAGTTCTTCGACCGCGCACGAGTTCAGGCACATGCGGATGCGGTTGTTCTGGCGCACACGGCGGACGACCTCGTGGAGGGGACGGTGCTCCATCTGCTCCGTGGCTGCGGCATCGCGGGATTTCGCGGCATGCCGGCGCGGCGCGGCCATTACGTGCGCCCGTGGCTCGGCGTTTGGAGGAGCGAGGTGCGCGAGTTCTTGGGGCTGCGCGGCGTCGCCGTCCACGAAGACCCGGCCAATCAGGACACCAGGTTCGCGCGCGTGCGCGTCCGGCTCGAGATCCTCCCGGCGCTAGAACGCGATCGGCCGGGGATCACCAGGCGCTTTCACGCGGCTGCGCTCGCGGCCGCCAGGTTGCACGTTGCCGCGGAGGACGAGGCAAGAGGTGAGGTCACGCGCGGCCGGCTGCGGTCGATGTCCCAGCCCGCCGCGGCCGAAGCGATGCGGCTCCTTTACGTCAATGCCGGAGGGTCTGAGCCGGGGCTGGCGAGGTCGCATATCGATTCGATGCTGAGCCTGGCTCGGCCCGGGCGGGGCGGTCGGGGCGTCGATCTTCCGGGCGGCCTGCGTTTCCGTATTGTGGGTGACCTCGTGCAGGTCGTTCCGTCACAGGCGCATACAGAGATGCCGCGGAGGCCGGAGCCTCAGCTCGTCGTGTCGCGCTGCCTGGGCTGCGACGACAGTCAGGCAGCTCACCTTCGAGAAGGCATGCGGCTCCACCTCGGACATCGAAGGCCGGGCTTGCGGCTCCGACCCCAGGGTGGTCGCGGGAGCCGAAAGCTCCAGGACATCTTTGTAGACGCGCGCGTGCCGCGCGAGGAAAGGGACGCGTGGCCGCTTGTTTTCGCAGGCGAGAAGCTGGCCTGGGTGCCCGGCCTGGCTGTCGACGCCGACGCCGCGTGCCGTCCCGGCGAGGAGGCCCTCCATGTCACGGTCGCTCCTATGCCGGTCCACTCCCACTCGAAAGTTGTTAGGCTAGAAAATCCAGAAAGCCCTCGAGGAGTCCTGAGTTGAGCCGTTTCCCCCGCTCCAGCCTGTTTTATTTCGCACTGGTCGTCGTCCTCGGCCTGGTGTTCTGGTTCACGTGGACATCGATCCAGAACGGACAGAACTCAGGCGACTGGGACTTCTCGACCCTGATGAGCCAGGCCGCCGCCGGCCAGGTCAAGTCGGTCGACGTCAACGGAGCGGACGGTGTCGTCGTCGACTCCAACGACCGCAAGCACAACGTGGTGCTGCCCGACTGCACCGGGGAGTGCAAGTACCAGGATGAGCTGCGCGCCGACCCCGCGCCAGGTGGCGGAACGGTGCAGCTCAAGTTCGAAAAGAATGGAAGCGGCAGCTATCTGCTGAGCGTGCTCCTGCCCAACATCATCCTGGTCATCCTGATCGCCGCCTTCATGTGGTGGGTGCTCAGGCAGACCCAGAGCGGCAACAACCAGGCGATCTCGTTCGGTCGCTCGCGGGCGCGCCTCATCGCAGGCGACAAGCCGGCGATCACCTTCGCGGACGTCGCGGGTGTGGAGGAGGCGAAGCAGGAGCTGACTGAGATCGTGGAGTTCCTTAAATATCCGGAGAAGTTCGTCGCGCTGGGTGCGCGCATCCCGAAGGGCGTGCTGCTCGTCGGGCCTCCCGGAACCGGCAAGACCCTGCTCAGCAAGGCAGTGGCCGGTGAGGCAGGCGTGCCCTTCTTCTCGATCTCAGGCTCTGAGTTCGTCGAGATGTTCGTCGGTGTCGGCGCGAGCCGCGTCCGCGACCTGTTCGACCAGGCCAAGAAGAACTCGCCCTGCATCGTGTTCGTGGACGAGATCGACGCTGTCGGCCGCCAGCGTGGCGCCGGACTCGGCGGCGGTCACGACGAGCGCGAGCAGACCCTCAACCAGCTGCTGGTCGAGATGGACGGTTTCGACACCAACACGCACGTGATCGTGATCGCCGCGACGAACCGGCCGGACGTGCTCGACCCCGCGCTGCTCCGACCAGGTCGATTCGACCGCCACGTCACGCTCGACCGGCCGGACATCAAGGGTCGCCGCGCGATCCTCGACGTTCACGCTCGCAACAAGCCGCTCGACTCGACCGTCGACCTGGACGTGCTGGCCCGCCAGACGCCCGGCTTCAGCGGCGCGGACCTCGCGAACCTCATCAACGAGGCCGCCATCCTGGCCGCGCGGGCCAACCAGAAGGTGATTGGGATGTTGGAGCTCGAGGAGGCGATCGCCCGAGTCATCGCAGGGCCCGAGCGCAAGAGCCGGCGGATCTCAGACCACGAGAAAGAGATCATCGCCTACCACGAGGTCGGTCACGCCCTCGTGATGAAGGCGCTTCCTCACACCGACCCGGTGCACAAGGTCTCGATCATCTCCCGTGGCATGGCGCTGGGCTGGACGCTGAGCTTGCCCCAGGAGGACAAGTACCTGATCTCGCGCGACGAGCTCATGGACCAGATCGCCGGGATCATGGGCGGCCGCGTGGCGGAGGAGATCGTCTTCGGAGACATCACCTCAGGCGCGGAGAACGATATTCAGAAGGCGACGCAGCTGGCGCGCCGCATGGTGACGCAGTGGGGCATGTCGGAGAAGCTCGGAAACGTCACGATGGGTCACCGCGAGGAGCTCGTGTTCCTCGGCCGCGACCTTGGCGAGCAGCGTAACTACTCGGAAGAGGTGGCCGCTGTCATCGACGAGGAGATTCGCAGCATCGTCAACCACGGCTATCAGACCGCGAAGACTATCCTCACCAAGCAGCGCAACAAGATGGACGTGGTGGTCGAGCAGCTGAAGATCGTCGAGACCATCGACGGCAAGGAGCTCGACGACATCCTCGCCCGTGAGGAGCCCGAAACGTCAGCCGCCAGCTCTTCCGCGTCGTAGCTGCGTCGGGGAGCGCCCCCACCCCTCACCCCTCCCCATAAATGGGGAGGGGCGTTGCTAAAACCCCACTGCTAGTCTCCGGCCGGGGCAACCTCGGCCGCAGCCTGGCCCGTGCTCTCAATGCGTCTGGGAATCGCGCTCGGCTCGTGCCAGCGCGCGAGGTTGTTCCGCGAATCGCCTCCGACACCGTTGTGTTTCTTGCCGTGCCGGACAGCGCGGTCGAGGACGTCGCGAAGCGCATTGCCAGGTCGAGCGCTTCAGAGCGCGTGAGCTTCGTGCATGTCAGCGGAGCCCTCGGCCTGGACGCGCTCGCGCCACTGGGAGCGGAGCATGCGGTTGGCTCCTTCCACCCGCTGCAGTCGTTTCCGGATCCACGTCCACCGGACGCGTTTGCCGGCGTCACGATCGCGGTGGACGCGAGCACCCCAGCGCTGCGGCGCACTCTCGCCAGGCTGGCTCGGGACCTCGGCGGCCGCCCCAAGCATGTCGGCGACGGTGCGCGCGGGTTGTATCACGCGGCCGCCGTGTTTGCTTCCAACTACGTCGTCGTCGTGGTCGACGAGGGGGTGCGCCTGTTGCAACGCGCCGGCTTCTCGCGCACGGAGGCTGAGAAGGCGCTGGTGCCGCTGGTCGAAGGGGTGGTGTCCAACATCCGGCGGCAGGGGAGCATCAAAGCGCTGACGGGCCCTGTCCGGAGGGGTGACGTCGAGACCGTCCAACGCCACCTGGCGGCTCTGGGGAATGCGCCTCAAATTGAGGCCGTTTATCGTATGTTGGGTCAGGTCGCGCTCGAGATCGCGAAAGAGGCGGGCCTGGAGCCTGCGGCGGCGGAGCGGACCAAAAGGGCGCTGACCCGGAAAGTGGCAGCGACCCAAAGGAGGCGTCGTTCATGACCACGGTTCTGGACGTCCAGCGGTTCAAAGACGAGCACCGGCGGTTTGCCATGCTCACGGCCTACGACTTCCTCAGCGCACGCATCCTGGACGAGGCGGGGATCCCGATCCTCCTGGTCGGCGACAGCCTGGGCATGGTGATGCTCGGTTACCCGACCACGCTTCCGGTGACGCTCGACGACATGCTGCATCACGCGAAGGCGGTGGCCCGCGGCGCGCGCCAGGCCATGCTGGTCGGCGACATGCCGTTCATGTCCTACCAGGCGTCGGCGGAGCAGGCGATCACCAGCGCCGGCCGGTTCCTGCAAGAGGCGGGCATGCACGCGATCAAGCTGGAGGGTGGCGGCCCGAGCATCGAGGTCACCCGCCGCTTGACCGAAACCGGCATTCCCGTGATGGGCCACCTCGGCCTCACGCCGCAGTTCGTCCATCAGATGGGCGGCTTCAAGGTCCAGGGCAAGACCGAATCGCAGGCCGCGCGGATCCTGTCGGACGCCCAGGCGTTGGAGCAGGCGGGCGCCTTCAGCATCGTGCTCGAGGGGGTGCCCAGCGAGCTGGCGGCGCGCATCACGCGGTCACTGCACATCCCGACCATCGGCATCGGCGCCGGGCCCGGCACGGACGGCCAGGTCCTTGTCTTCCACGACATGCTCGGCCTGACCACCGGTAAGGCGCCGAAGTTCGTGAAGCGCTATGCCAACTTGGCCGAAGAGATCACGCGAGCGGCGTCGCGGTACATCGAGGAAGTTGGCAACGGTACCTTCCCAGGGCCTGAGCACGAGTACTCAGCCAACGGTTCGGGGCCGACCTCAAAGGAACCGCGGGAAGAGGTCAAGTACGGCGCCGGCTAGGCAGGTCGACACTCCCGCCGCGATGCTCGACGCGTCGCGGCGGTGGCGCGGTGACGGCAAATCGATCGGGCTGGTGCCGACGATGGGCGCGCTCCACGCAGGCCATCTCAGCCTGGTCGATCTCGCCCGCCGCGAGAACGACCTCGTCGTGGCCAGCGTGTTCGTCAATCCGATCCAGTTCGCGCCTGGTGAAGACTTCGAGCGCTACCCGCGCGATCCGATCCGGGATGCCGAGCTACTCGAGCAGTCAGGGGTGGACGCCATCTATCGGCCTTCGGTCGAGGCCATGTACCCGCCGGAGGCGAGAACGCGCGTCCACGTGAGCGGTGTGTCGGAGCCGCTGGAAGGAGTCGCCCGTCCAGGCCACTTCGAAGGCGTGGCGACCGTTGTGAGCAAGCTGCTCATCGCTGTCGCTCCGGATCGGGCCTACTTCGGCCAGAAGGACGCCCAGCAGGTCGCAGTCGTCAAGCGGCTGGTTCGGGACCTCGACCTGGGCGTTGAAATCCGCGTCGGTCCCACCGTTCGGGAGGCCGACGGCGTGGCCTTGAGCTCCCGGAACGTGTACCTGAGCGCTGAGGAGCGATCGGCCGCCGCAAGCCTGTGCGCCGCGCTTCGGATGGCGGCCGATGCTTATGCGGCGGGCGAGCGGGACCCGGACCGGCTCCGGTCAGTCCTGAGGTCGAGGTTGGAGGCGGAACCCTTGGCCGTGGTGGACTACGCCGAGGTGGTGGATCCGGGCACATTCCGAGGGCCCGGCACGCTCGCCGTGCTCGCCGTGCGCATCGGCAGGACCAGGCTCATCGACAACCATGACCTGAGCTTGGAGTTCCCTGGATAGATCGTACTTCTGCGTTACAATGTCAGTTCGTTTTGGCGGAGGCCGTTATGACGACCAACACCACATCAATAACTTTTAGGGGGTTCGTATTTTGTCAACTGAGTCCGGTGCTGTCCTGACAGAACAGAAGGAGGGGACCGACCAGGATTCATCCGCAGCGATGACGATGGAGGACTACCTCCGAGCAAGGAGCTCGGCCTGCGCGGAGACGTGGACTCTGTCGGTCTCGAGCCGGGCGACCAGATCAAGGTTTACGTACTTCAGCCGGAGAACGACGAGGGCAACGTGGTCCTCAGCTTGCGGCGGGCCCGCGCTGAGACGACATGGCTCGTCGCGGCCGACAAGCAGACCGACGGTTCGGTCATGGACGCAGACGTGCGCGAGCAGAACAAGGGCGGACTCATCGTCAACATCCTCGGACTGCGTGGTTTCTTGCCATCGAGCCAGGTGGGGCGTGCATACGCCGGCACTCTTGAATCACTGGTTGGCAGGCGCATCCCGGTCAAGATCCTCGAGGTCAACCGCAAGCGCAACCGGCTGATCGTCAGCCAGAAAGCGGCGGAGGACGAAGATCGCGCACGCAAGCGCGAGGAGCTGTTCAGCCGGCTGCAGACAGGCTCCACCGTGACCGGAAACGTATCGGGCATCACCAGCTACGGCGCCTTCGTCGACATCGGCGGCGCCGATGGGCTGATTCACATCTCCGAGCTTTCTTGGGACCGCGTGTCCAAGGTGACGGATGTGCTCCAGCTGGGAGAAGAGGTCACCGTCAAGGTGATCAAGCTCGACCCCGAGCAGTCGAGGATCTCGCTTTCGCTGCGGCAGCTGCAGCAGGACCCATGGGAACGGCTGGTCCAGTCGATGCCGGTGGGATCGATCGTCGAGGGCCAGGTCACGAAGACCAAGAAGTACGGCGCGTTCCTGCAGGTCTTGCCGGGAATCGAGGGCCTGCTGCACATCTCCGAGCTGTCTTGGGACCACGTCGAGCGAACCGAGGACGTGCTCAAGGTAGGGGAGACCGTGCAGGTCAAGGTCATCGGGATCGACACCGCGCGGCGCAGGATCTCGCTCAGCCTGAAGCAGCTGTCGGCGCCGCCCGCCGGAGTAGTCGCGCGCAGCGATCAAAGGGCGGACGAGTACCCGGATATAGAGGACGAGTCCTAAGCCGCCCAGACGGCGTCAGGCCACAGTGGCGGCCAGGCGCTCCTTGGCGGGTCCGTAGTAGGGGTCGATGAACAGCGCGCGGCGGTATGCCGCGCGCGCATTGGCCGGCCTGCCCAGCTCTCTCTCCCGGTCGCCGAGCTCGACATACAGCGCGGGCGCGGTTTCGCCGTAGTCGGCGGCCCTTCTCAATTCGTCGACACCCTGGGCCAGCCGGCCTCGGACGATGAGGGTCTGGCCCCAGCTCCAGTGATATTGGGCCTGGAACGGATCCACGACCGTGGCGAGATCCGACCGTCCGTGCCACAGCCAGGTTTCGGCCAGAACCGGCATCGTGCCGAAGACCACCGCGGCCGCGACCGCCGTCACGGCCAGGCTGGAGCGCCACCAGGCTGGCGCCCGGGCCTGTCGATCGCCTCGGGGAGCGGAGTGCGCCTCTCGAACCGCGGACCATGCGGTGCCGGCCAGCAGCCAGAAGACGCCGGTCACGGGCGCCCAGTCGAAGTTGAAAGCCACCCAGACCGTGTAGCCGGCGCAGGCGGCGGCCAGGGGCGCGACCCTGGCGACGAACCGGCTGGTCCAGGCCCCACGGACGAAGGTGATCAGCACCCAGGACAGGGCCGCGAGCCCGATCAGTCCCTGGGTCGCGGCGAGGTCGAGCGGCCCCGAGTGGATGCGGTCGAAGGTGACGCCCGGGGACCAGTCGCCGCTTAGAAAGTGGCCGTACGCCAGCCCGGTGGTGTCAAGGCCCCAGCCCGTGAGCGGCCTGGCGGCGATCATATGGAGGCCATCCGGCCACAGGTGGAGCCGCGCGGGGCCGGGGTCCTCGTTGAGCAGGCGAAGCGGGGAAAGCAGGATGAACAGGAGCGCCAACCCGATCGCGGCGGCAGAGGCGAGTCCAGCCGCCACCGCCACGCGTCCGCGCAAGGCGAAGACCAGCACCACCAGGCAGCCGGCCAGCATACCCAGCCCGCCGCTTCTCGAGGTCGAGACGAGCAGTCCCGCCAGCAGGACCGGAAGGGCCATCCACCAGGCGACTGCATACTGCCCGCCCTGGATCGCCCGGCCGAGGGCGAGGGGCGCGGCCATTGCGATCAGGGCTCCGAGCAGGTTGGCGTTGCCCAGGTTTCCGTCGGGGCGGTAGGGAGCCTGCGAGGACCACTGGTGAACGGCCTCGACGCAGGCCACCGCTGTGCCCAGGACAAAGGCCGCAGATACGAGGTCGCGGCCGCGGCGGTCCCTGATGAGCCAGACCGACACGGCAAACAAGCCCAGATAGGCAATCCGGACGGGCAGCGATTCGTATCTTGTGTACGAGCCCGCAAGGCTGAGCGGCCAGGAGATCGAGAACAGGAAGGCGAGGAGCGCCGCGAGCGCGGACGTGGCCAAAGGCCACCGCATCGAGCCCAGGTTTTGACCTCCTTGCAGGAGGACCGCTAGACCCGCCCCGAGGCACGCTCCGGCGATGACGATCGCCGCCCGGGGGAGGATGAATGCATCAGTGGCAAAAGTGGGTAGAAAGGCTGTGGGCAGGGCCAGAGCGACGACGGCGGGGAAGTAGCCCGCGAGGCGCTCGAGAAAATGCCGCATAAGCGCCTCAGCCTATTTGAATTTGCCGCTCGGGCTGGACGTTATATTAGGTGCAGAGGTACCGTCCGGTACCAAAGCAAACGTTGAAGGAGGTGCTGGCCCCACCTAAGTAGCCGAAAACAGACAGTCCAGGAGGAAAAGGGACCTTGTATCCGTTTGAAAGATTTACTGAGCGAGCCAAGAAGGTTCTGACGCTTGCTCAAGAAGAAGCAGAACGATCGCACCACAGCTATATCGGCACTGAGCACTTGCTCCTGGGCCTGCTCCGCGAGGGTGAGGGCTTGGCCGCCAAGGTTCTCAACAACCTTGGGGTAGAGATCGGGAAGGTTCGCCAGACGATCGAGTCGGTGCTCGGTCGCAACGAGCGGATCATCATCCAGCAGATCATCCCGACGTCGCGCGTCAAGAAGGTGATCGAGATCTCCTTCGAAGAAGCCCGACGGATGGGCCACAACTATGTCGGCACTGAGCACCTGCTCCTTGGGCTGCTCATCGAAGGCGAGGGCATCGCCGCCCACGTGCTGGAAGACCTCGGAGCGAACCTCGAGAAGGTTCGGACCGAGATCGAGCGACTGCTCCACGACTCGAGCGCGGAGACCGAAGCCGAGCCGGCACCGAAGAAGCCGTCGAAGACCCCGCTCCTGGACCAGTTCGGACGCGACCTGACGGAGCTGGCGCGGCGTAATCAGCTGGATCCCGTGATCGGACGTGAGACCGAGATCGAGCGGGTGATCCAAATCCTGAGCAGGCGGACGAAGAACAACCCGGCCCTGATCGGTGAGCCTGGCGTCGGCAAGACCGCCATCGCGGAAGGTCTGGCTCAGCAGATCAACCTCGGCAACGTGCCCGAGTCACTGCAGCACAAGCGGGTGCTGACCCTGGACATGGGCGCGCTCGTCGCCGGCACCAAGTACCGCGGTGAGTTCGAGGAGCGGCTGAAGAAGATCCTCGACGAGATCCGCTCGAGCCGCGAGGTCGTGCTGTTCATCGACGAGCTGCACACGCTGGTCGGTGCGGGCGCAGCGGAAGGAGCGATCGACGCCGCGAACATCCTCAAGCCCGCCCTGGCTCGGGGCGAGATTCAGTGCATAGGCGCGACCACGCTCAACGAGTACCGCAAGTACATCGAGAAAGACGCGGCTCTGGAGCGCCGGTTCCAGCCCGTCTTCGTTGATCAGCCGTCGCTCACCGAGACGATCGACATCCTCAACGGTGTCAAGTCGCTGTACGAGAAGCACCACCGCGTGACCATTACGGACGGCGCCGTGCACGCCGCCGCTGTGCTGAGCGACCGGTACGTCAGCGACCGCGCGCTGCCGGACAAGGCGATCGACCTCATCGACGAGGCGTCGGCTCGCGTGCGCATGAAGCTGACGACAACCCCTGATGAGCTCAAGGACCTGCAGAAGGAGATCCGCAAGCAGCGGTCTGAGCAGGATGACTCGGTGAACAAGCAGGACTTCGAAGCCGCGGCCGCCGTGCGCGACAAGGTCAAGAAGCTGCAGGACAAGCTGGCGCAGAAAGAGGCTGCGTGGCGGGACAAGCTCGGTGAGACCGTGCCGGACGTCGGCGAAGAGGACATCGCCCAGATCGTTGCCGCCTGGACCGGCGTGCCCGTTTCACGACTGGTTGAAGAAGAGACAGCCCGACTCCTTCGCATGGAGGATGAGCTGCACAAGCGCATGGTCGGCCAGGACGAGGCGATCATCACCGTCTCGCAAGCGGTGCGGCGAGCCCGCGCCGGTCTGAAGGATCCGCGCCGGCCAATCGGTTCGTTCATCTTCCTCGGACCGACCGGAATCGGAAAGACCGAGCTCGCGCGTGCCCTTGCCGAGTACATGTTCGACTCCGAGGACGCGCTCATCAAGCTCGACATGTCGGAGTTCATGGAGCGGCACACGACCGCACGTCTGGTGGGTTCGCCTCCCGGATACGTTGGATACGACGAAGGCGGACAGCTGACCGAAGCTGTGAGACGCCGCCCTTACTCGGTGATCCTGTTCGATGAGATCGAGAAGGCGCACCCCGAGGTGTTCAACATGCTTTTGCAGATCCTCGAGGACGGGCGCCTCAGCGACGCGAAGGGCAAGGTCGTCAACTTCGCAAACACGGTGATCATCATGACCTCGAACCTGGGCATCCGCGACGTCAACCAGGCGGGCACCACGCTTGGGTTCCAGCCTGCCGTCGTGGACGAGAGCGAAGAGGTCGAGCGCCGTCACAAGAACACGAAGGAAAAGATCGACGAAGAGCTGAAGCGGATGTTCCGGCCTGAGTTCTTGAACCGAGTCGACGCGGTCGTCGTGTTCAAGAGCCTGACCACGCATCAGATACGCGAGATCGTCGACCTGCAGCTGAACCGGCTGGGTAAGCACCTGGCGGAGCAGCAGATCACCATCGAGCTGACCGACGCGGCCAAGGACCTCCTGGCCAAAGAGGGTTACGACCGGATCTATGGAGCGCGGCCGCTGCGGCGCGTGATCACGAGCCGGATCGAAGACCAGCTGTCTGAGCACTTGCTGCGCGGAAAGATCGCGCGCGGTGACGTGGTGCAGGTGGACGTCGAGGGCGAGGACGGACTCAAGTTCACGCCGACGAAGCACCGGCACAAGGAGCCGGCGGGTACCGGAGCTCCGGCCAAACCGTAATCGGCGGATCCGCTCTTAACACCCTGGATTGACCTTCGGCCCGGTCGATTTCAAGATCGAGCCGAAGGTTGGTCAGGGCTGGGGGAGGGAGCCCGAAAAAGTGGGAGGGCCCGCCAGGGGTGGGTTCAGGTCGAGGCGCGGAGTTCTAGAGTTTCAGCCACCCCTGCAGGAGGCGCGAGAGCTTGGCGGGTGTGGTCTGGCTTTTGGTCAGGTGGTCCAGCGCCCCCAGGCGCTCGGATCGCTCGATGTACTCCTTCTCGTTCCAGTCCGAGAGGATGACCGTGGGTATCGAGGCCGTTCGCGGATCGGATCGCAGCGCCTCGAGCACCTCAAGGCCATCCATCTTGGGCAACATGATGTCGAGGAAGATGATGTCCGGCAGCAGGGCGCAAGCCATCTCGAGGGCCGTCAGGCCGTCCGGGGCGACGAATACGTGGTAGCCGTCCAGCTCGAGCTTGAGCTGGTACATCTGGGCGACGGAAGCGTCGTCTTCCACGAAGAGAACACGAGTCCCATCCACCGCCACCCTGGCGCCCTGGTTCATCGCGATCCCTCCATGTCGAGGAACGCGCAGGCGATGTGTTTACGGCAAAAGCCCCGCACAATTGCAAGGGGAAAGTGAACGTATCGGTTCCGATTCGGCTTCGGCCTCTGGAGATCGGGGATCTACTGGACGAGACGTTTCGCATGTACCGGCGCCACTTTCTCCTCTTCGCCGGCATCTCAGTGATCCTGGCCATACCGTCCGCGGCACTCTCCGGCTATACCTACTACGCGCTCTTCAGCAGCTTCCTGCGGCCCACGAGTGCGGGCGTGCTCCCAAACTTCAGCTCGTTGACTCCAGTGCTCGTCGCACTTGGAACCAATCTCGTCGTCGGCGTGGGCCTGGCGCCGTTCACCTACGGCGCGGTTACATACGCCGCATGCGAGTCCGCGCTCGGCCGGTCCGTCTCGCCCGGCGGGATTGTGAAGGGAATCCTGCAGCGCTACTTTCAGTTGCTCGGCTTTTGGCTGCTGGTCGGCTTGATGCTGTACGTCGGTTTCTGCCTGATTCCGTTGTGGATCTGGATCTGGGTTGGCTGGGTGGCTGTCGTCCCGGCGATGTTCGTGGAGAACACCGGGCTTGGCGCAGCGATGGGACGAAGCTGGCGGCTCGTCGAGGGGCGATGGTGGCGCACGTTCCTGGTCCTGTTCTTGCTGGTGATCATCACGGTCGTTCTCCGAGTCGGGCTCGCGGCCTTCTTGGTGCTCGCGGAGCAGCTGCTGCTCGTTGTGGCCTCTCAGTACCTGGTGCTGTCCATCACACAGGCGACGAATGTGATCATTGACTCCTTGGTCAACCCCGTGCTCCAGATCGCGATCGTTCTTGTCTACCTCGACCTTCGAGTTCGACGCGAAGCCCTTGACCTTTTCCAGCTCGCCCAGCGTGTGTCCGCCACGGCGCCGTCGCTCTGAGCACCCGCATCGCCGTCTGGCGTTTCGTCAGCATCCCGGCAATCCTGGGACTTCTCCTGGTGGCCGCCCAGCCGGTGCACGCAGATCCGCCACCGCCTCCCAGCTACCGGCAGGCCGTCCAGCAAGCCTATGACCTGATTCGCAATGCATCGCCCCAGGACCCGACACCGGCCGCTCGAGCGGTTGGCGTGCTGAGGTCCTCCGCCTCGGATCAGCGGGAGATCATTGCCGACCTCTCGCTGCGGCCGGCGCAGTACGAGGATGCTAAAGCGCGGCTCCGGTCGCTCATTGTGGCGCTGGATGCGCCGGCCAGGACCGGGGATCCGGCAGCCGCTCAGCAGCGCCTCCACGACGTGCTTTCGATGAGCCGGTACGCCGACCTTCACCGTCCGCCCGGCCTGATCGATCAGGTCATTCAATGGGCCAAGGACCGCATCAACGATTTTCTAAGACTCCTCTTCGGGCGCGGCGCGCCTCAAGCGCCGGACATCGTTTTCTACATCGTTGCCGTGCTTCTCCTCATAGGCCTGGCCATCGTCGTTTTTCGAACCACGCGCGGCGGCTTCAGCCGGACGACCGCGATGCCACAGAGTCCGGGCGGTCCGCGACCGGCCGCCGATTATTTCGCCGAGGCCGACCGGCTGTCCGCGGCTGGGGATCGTGTGGGGGCGATTCGCGCGCTGTGCGCCGGGGTCGCCGCGGCGCTGGCCGGGGAGCGCACGTGGGAGGGAAGTCCACTCACGGTGCGTGAGATCTTCCAGCGCGCTCCCGACTATGCAAGCCTGCGTCAGCTCCTCCTGCCGTTCGAAGCGGCCGTGTATGGCGGGCGCGAAGTCGATGCCACGACCTACGAACGGGCGGCACAGGTTGCCGCTCAATTTCGCCGGCCGCTGGAGGCCGCGGCATGAGGGGAGCGCGGGGTTGGTTGATCGCGGCCGCCGCCTCCATCCTCATTGCGGCCGTGGCTTATGTCGCCCAGCCGCATCAGGACTCGCCCGAGCACAGCTCGGGCAGCGACGCCGCCAACGGGACCTCCGCCCTGTTGCTCTTTGCGCAGGCGATGGGCCATCCGGCAGACAAGGTCGAGGGCAACTTCCGCCCACCCGATTCGAACGGAATGATGTTCGTGTTCTCGCCTACCAGCGCGTATACGTCTGATGAAGCCGGCCGCGCTTATTCGTTTGTGCAATCGGGGGGAGTCCTCGTCTACGCATCGGAGCACGGTGATCCAGAGCTTGATCGTGTTTTCAGCGTCAACAGAACCGGGTTCCTCGAGGGTGCAGGCAACGAGGTCGCGGGTCCAGTCGCCGACGGGGTCAACCGTGTTGCCGGCGGGGACGTCGTGGAGCCGCTGCTGGTTCGGGATCCGGCGCAGGTGCCGTTCCTGCGGACACAGGCCAGCTCCGTTGTCGGTTACCTGCAGCGCATTCAGTCAGGGATGGTGGTGGTCCTCGCCGACCCGCTTGTTCTGTGCAACGGTTACCTGGACAAGCAGGACAACGGGCGGCTGCTATCCGACCTGTTCGGACTCGCACGCACGGGAGCACCGGTCGCGGTCGACGAGTATCACCACGGTCTGACCTTCAGCGACTTCACGCCGCAGGCGTGGTTGACGACACCGTGGGGCGCGGCGTTGCTGTGGCTCCTGGTCGCCGTTTTCATCGGACTGCTGCTTCGCGGGCGCGCTTTCGGTCCGCTCATCGAGCGACCGGCCGAGACGCCGAGGTCGGACGCCGAGTGGTCGGCGGCGGTCGGACAGCTCCTGCGGCGGTCGAGCGCCCGCGCAGTCACGCTTGGCATGCTGGCGACAGCGACCGAGCGTGCGGTGGCCGCGCGCACCGGCCTTCCGCTGCAGCCACGCGAACGGTTCTGGAATGCTCTGTGGGTGCGCGCCCCTGAGCTGGCGGCAGACTTGGCGGATGCGGAGAGCTCCTTGCAGCGGTCTTCTGACAACGAGAGCCAGCTGTTGACCGCCGCCCAGAGGCTGCACCACATCGCCCATCCAGTCGCGGAAGAACGGGGACGGTCGAGCCGGTGACCACCCCGATGACGGTCGCCGCCACCGAGTTTTACGCGCGCTTCCATGAGCAGCTCGCCAAGACCATCGTCGGCCACCAGGAGGCGATCCGCCTGTGCGCCATCGCGCTCGTGGCTCAAGGGCATGTGCTGCTGGAGGGCGTGCCGGGGACTGGAAAAACTCTGCTCGCGAAGAGCATCGCCCGCGCGCTGGCGCTCGATTACGGCCGCGTCCAGTTCACGCCCGACCTGATGCCGGCTGACATCGTCGGCACCTCGGTCTACGAGCTGTCCACCCGCACTTTCGCTCTCCGTCGAGGGCCCATCTTCACCAACGTGCTCCTCGCCGACGAGATCAACCGCGCGCCCGCCAAGGTGCAGTCGGCGCTCCTGGAAGCGATGGAGGAGCACGGGGTCACGCTCGAGGGCCAGCAGCTCGCGCTGCCCGAGCCGTTCTTCGTGCTCGCGACGCAAAACCCCGTGGAGTACGAAGGAACCTACCCGCTGCCCGAGGCGCAGCAAGACCGCTTCCTATTCAAGGTCCGCCTCGACTATCCGTCTCCGGCGGACGAGATGGAGGTGCTGCGGCGGTGGGAGTCTGGCATCGAGCTTCGCGATCCGATCAAAGCGGGCGTGGAGGCGGTCCTCGGGCCCGAGGATATCGAGGCTTGCCGCGCGCAGGTTGCCAAGGTGGTTCTCGACGAGAAGATCCGGCGCTACGTCGTTGACCTCGCGCTGGCCACCCGCAGCGCACCTGAGGTCGCGCTCGGCGCGAGCACGCGTGCTGAGGTTCTTCTCATGCTCGCCGCGCGCGCTTATGCGGCGTTTGACGGCCACGATTTCGTGACGCCCGACCATGTCAAAGCGCTGCTGGCACCGGCGTTCCGGCATCGACTGGTCCTCCGCCCAGAGGCCGAGGTCGCGGGCCAGACCGCGGACAGCGTGCTCGAAGCGGTGGCGGGGCGAGTTGTCCCACCGCGCTGATTCATGAGAGGCCTCGCGCCCCAGCCGCGGCTCCTGTGGGCTGTCGCGGTGGGGGCGGTGCTCATCGCGCTGTCAGTGGTTTCGCCTGTGCTGGCGATCGTCGCCGCCGTCTTCAACGCTGCACTCGTGATCCTCGCGACCCGCGAGCTGGCGTTGTTGCCGGGGAGGTCCGGCTACTCGGTGCGACGGATCACGCCGGAGCCGTTCTCACTCGGTGAGCCGGAGGAGGTGACCATCGTCGTGGACAACCGGGCCGCGGCCGGCCTGCTGGCGAGGATCGCGGATCATGCGCCGCCTGGACTGAAGCCCGAGCCGCGTGAGCTGGCCGGTCGCTTCGATCGGAACGGCCACCTTCGCCTCAGCTATCGCACGATCTCACCTCGGCGCGGCGCCTATCGCTTTGGGCCGGTCGACCTGCAGGTGTCGCGCGAAGACGGTTGGTGGCGCCGGCAGGTGCGCGTTCCGCTGGCGCATGACGTCGCCGTCTTTCCCAACATCGTGGCCATCAAGCGCATCCAGCTGACGCTGAGGCGCGGGCTCCGTGCGCTCGCGGGTCTGAGGCGAGCACGCCCGCCGGGCGCGTCCACCGCATTCGCCGGGCTGCGCGATTACGTTCGCGGCGATGACGTCCGGCGCGTCAGCTGGAGCGCGACCGCGCGTCGCGACCGGCCGGTGGTCGTGGAGGTGGAAGCGGAGCGCGGGCAGCAGGTGATGATCGCGCTCGATTGCGGCCGGTTGATGACGGCCCCCGCGGGCGATCTCGACAAGCTCGATCACGCCGTCAATGCGGCGCTCATGCTGGCGTGGGTCGCCCAGGCGTACGGCGACCGCGTAGGTCTGATGACGTTTGACGATCGCGTGACGAGCTTTCTCAAGCCGGAGCGCGGCAGCTTGCAGCTGCGCCGGATCACCGAGGCTCTGTACGCGATTCGACCTGACTACGTGGAGCCCGATTTCGGTCACGCGATGACGCATCTGGCGCTGCGTCTGGGGCGGCGATCGATGGTCGTCGTCTTGACCGACGTCCAGGATCCTCAAGCGTCACGGGAGCTGATGGCGCATTGCCTCCGGCTCGCGGCGCGCCACCTGGTCCTTGTCGTTGCGATGTCTGATCCAGCCATGGTCGGTGCGCGGGACGCACCAGTGACGACATCCTCACGCGCCTATGAGTGGGCCGCCGCGGAAGAGTTCATGGCGAGCCGCCGCGAGAGCTTCGAGCTGCTCCGTCGGGGCGGTGTGCTGGGGTTGGATGTCGTCGCGGGCCGGCTATCCCCCGCGCTGGTCGAGAGGTACATGGAGCTGAAGGAGCGGGCTCTTCTCTGACGCTCTCACCTCGGGACGCCCGCTCAACAACAGGTAGGAGTAGAGCAGCGCGCCTGTCGTAAGGCCGATCGTCAGCTTGAGCGCAAAAGGCGCGCCCGACGGTGAGATGTTGCCTTCGATGGCGCCCGCGATGAGCAGCAGTGGCGCAAGTCCAAGCAAGAGCGTGAATGCGCGCCGTGTCGCGATGACCAACGCATCCGAGCGCTTGCGATTTCCGGGCGAGACCAGGGACCACCCCATCATCAATCCACCCGCGCCCTGCGCGACGACGATAGAGAGCTCCAGGACTCCGTGGCCGATCACGAAATCGAAGAGGCCGTTCGCAACTCCGTACGCCTGCGTCAGGCCGAACAGCCCGCCGAGGTTGATGCCGTTCGAGATCATGACCCACATCACGGGCAGGCCGAACACGACGCCGAATCCGAAGGCCAGCATCGAGACATAGATGTTGTTGGTCGAGATCAAGCCCGCGGCGGCGACTCGCTGAGCAGCAGGTATGTGGGTCCACAGCTCGTGGTGATGGACTTTGTCGACGAGCTCTGGCGGCGCGATCGCATACGCCGCATCCGGATTGGCCAGGACGATGAAGAAGCTGACGATCGCGGGAACGAACAGCAGCGAGCCTGCCGCGACTAGGTAGGGCCAAGCCCCTCGATAGGTCTGGGGCAGGGTTTCGATGTAGAAGCGCTTGATGCGGCGGCGGATCTCGCCGCCCCGGCGATAGATGATGCCGTGCCCGCGCGCGACCAGCCCGTTGAGATAGCGATGGACGGGCTCGCCAGGCCAGTCACGCTGGGCGCGCGCCAGGTCCGCGGTCGCGCGGCGGTAGAGCGCCGCCATGCTCAGGACCTGGGCCGGGGTCAGCGCGCCCGGCCGGCCGCTGCCGGCCTGCGCAAGCAGATCTTCGAGCCGGTTCCAGTCGTCGCGCCGCAGAGCGACGAAGTCTTCCGCCCTCACGGAAGCAAAATAGCTGAGAGATGCAGGAACCGCTGCCGGACACCGATCTGGTCGTCGCTACCCCGGAGCGCGTGTCCTTCGATTACCAGGTCGCCGGGCTCGGAACTCGAGGCATCGCGCAGCTGCTCGATCTGTTGATTGTGGGTGGAGCGTTGCTGGCCGTCCTCATCGTCGCGATCAGCCTGCAGGCGGTCAGCGGCTCCGAGGCTGTTTTCAGCTTGGTGATGATCTTCGGCGCCTTCATCGTGATCTTCGGCTACTTCTGGGTCAGCGAAGCCTTCTGGTCGGGCCAGACCATCGGCAAGAAGGTGTTTCGGCTGCGCGCCGTCGGCGACCGTGGCGAGCCGCTCACCTTCGCGCAAGCCGGCATCCGGAACGTGGTGCGGATCATCGACTTCCTGCCCTACGGCTACGGGGTTGGCCTGGTGGTGCTCTTTGCCAACGGCAAGGGGAAGAGGCTGGGCGACCTGGCCGCCGGCACGATCGTGGTCAAGGATTCGGAGCGTGTCGCCTTGTGGCAGCTAGCCGGTGGCCGCTCGATTCCGGCGCCTCCTCCGCCTCCCGGTGCGGCCCCAGCCCCCGCCTCTTACGCGCCGGCGACCGCGGCCGAGTTCACGCTGAGGCGACTCGACCCGGACTTACGCCGTTTCGTGAGCCTGTACGCTCGGCGGCGCCCCGAGCTTTCGCTCGAGCTCAGGGCTCAGCTCGCGAGCACTGTTCAGTCAAGTCTTCGGCGAGCGGTGCCTGAGGTGTTTGCGAGTCACGGTCCGCTTGCGGCGCTCGATCACCTGGCCGACCTGGAACGGCAGTAAGTTCGCGTCAGATTGAGAGCGCCGGACGCCGCCCCGGGGGTAGTCAGAGCGGCGTCGTGACGCTTATTTGATGAAACGTCGCGGGTTGTAAAAGGCTACGGCCCGGCTTGCAAAAACACGATCATGGGTAGACAGTCACGCCATGGCGAAGCCGACGATCACCTTTGTTTGCACCGAATGCGGCGGGGAATCACTCCGCTGGGCGGGCCAGTGCCCGCACTGTCAGGCGTGGAACACGCTTCAGGAATTCCAGGTCCGCAAGGCGCAGCGTGGTCGCGAAGCGACAAGACCACTCCAGGCATCACGGCCGGTGCCGCTCAACGAGATCGACTCCGAGCACGCGCCCAGAAGGAGACTCGGCTGGGATGAGCTGAACCGAGTGCTCGGCGGCGGGATCGTGCCCGGGAGCCTGGTCCTCATCGGAGGCGAGCCTGGCGTGGGCAAGTCGACTCTCCTGATGCATGCCGCGGCTCAAGTCGCCGCGCACGCGGGCGGCAAGGTGCTGTACGTGTCAGGCGAGGAGTCGGGACAGCAGGTTCGCATGCGCGCGCAGCGATTGGGCGCGCTCGAGCCGTCCATCCTGCTGCTGGCGGAAAACGACCTCGATGCGATCTGCGACGCGATCCGGTCTGAATTGCCCAGCCTCGCCATCATCGACTCGATCCAGACCGTGACCGACACCGGCTTCGAGGGTAGCGCCGGAAGCGTGACCCAGGTCCGCGAGTCGGCCGCGCGCCTGATGCGCCTCGCCAAGGAGGTGGGCGTGCCCATCTTTCTGGTGGGCCACGTCACAAAAGAGGGTTCGATAGCCGGACCCAGGGTTCTGGAGCATATCGTTGACACGGTGCTTTACCTGGAAGGTGATCGGCGGCAGGAGCTTCGCATCCTGCGGGCGACCAAGAACCGCTTCGGGTCCGCCGAGGAGATCGGCGTCTTTTCCATGGGCGAAGCCGGCCTCGAGGAGGTGCCCGACCCCTCCGCCGCGATCCTGGGCGCCGCGGCGCCAACCTCCGCGGGCACCGCGATCGTCGCCGCGATGGAGGGCACACGGCCGCTTCTGGTCGAGGTCCAGAGCCTGGTGAACAAGAATGACAACTCGATAGTCAGGCGGATCGCCAACGGAATCGACGTCAACCGCCTCCACATGATCCTGGCAGTGCTCGAGAAAAGACTCGACTACAAATTCGGAAGATCCGACATCTTCGTTTCGGTGGCGGGAGGCATCCGCGTGACGGAGCCGGCCGCCGATCTCGGTCTTGCCCTGTCGATCGTCAGCAACCACGAGAACAGGCCCCTGCCGGACGGCCTGGTTGTGATTGGTGAGCTGGGATTGGCGGGCGAGGTGCGTCGCGTGGGCCAGCTCGAGCGTCGCCTGCAAGAGGCGGCGCGTCACGGCCTGACGCGCGCGTTGATTCCGTTCGGCGCCAAAGCCGGACGGCCATCGGGCCTCAAGGTCGTCGAGGTCCGTTCTGTGGCGGAGGCGGTCTCCGCAGTGTTTTCTTCACCCATGAAGTCCGGCGCATTCATAGAGGAGGCCGGAATCTCGGTCTCTTGAGGAGGTAACCCGTGAAGCGTTCCGAGTATCTCGCCCGATGGGCTGGGGCGGGGCTCGGAGTGATCGGTGGTTTCGCGCTCGGTTATTTCATGGTTCGGGGCCTCGGTGCCGCTGCGCACCCGGGCTGGGCCATCATCGCGCTGACCACCCTGGAAGGCCTGATCTTCGCGTACCTCGGAACGCCCTACCTGCTGGGCGGGTGGCGAACGATCAATTTCCGGCTGACCAGCACTCCGCTGCCCGACCTGCTCAGTGGTCTCCTTGGCATGATCGTCGGTCTTGTCATCGCGGTCCTGATCGGTTCGTTCGTCCGGGACCTGCCGTACGGCTATCCACTGTCGTTTGTCCTTGCCGTTTTGCTTGCGGCGCAGGGGGCGTCGGTTGGATTGACGCGGCGCGCCGAGCTGGCCGCGCTGTTTTTTGG
>VBKD01000011.1 GCA_005888075.1 Chloroflexota bacterium | reverse complement strand
GGTGCGTAGCGTGCCTCAAAAACCTGGAGGCGCGCACATGCTTTTTCTCGCCGGGCAGCCCGACATAACTCCGATCACAAACCTCATCGACACGTGGATCCATATCGGACAGGCGCTGGTCGCTTCGATCGGAGCCCTCGCTTTCATCTTCGCGTTCATCTGGAAGATCACCGCAGTCGAGTCGCATTCGGCGCTCGCGGCCAAGCAGTGGATCCAGCGGATCGTCGTCGGCACCATCGGGGTCGAGGTCGCGGGCTCGCTGGTCAGCATCCTCACGAATTCTGTGCCGGCAACGACGACCCACTAGAACGTGGACCAGATCGTCAACGCGTTCGCGACTCTTCGCGACGAGCTCGCGCAGGTCAACACCTACCTCTTCACGCTGTTCCATCCGCAGCTGATCCTCGCCACCCTGCTCGACGACAGCCTCGGGCTCGTGCTGAAGGTCTGGTTCAACTTCATCCTGCACACGACCGATCTCGAGACCGGAGGCGATTTCATCCGAAGCGCGACGATCCGGCGCTTCGAACCAACGGTGCAGCTGGTGGCCAATGCCGCCCTGGTGTTGGTCGCGATGTGGGGCTCGTACCGAATCATGTGGGGCCACGGGATCCACAGCCAGTACTCGGCCCGCATCCTCCTGCCGCGGCTGTTTATGGGTGCGGTGCTCATCAACTTCTCGCTTCCTCTGTTCCAGGTCGTAGTCGAAGCGAGCAACACGGTTTGTGGCGCGATTCAGAGCTTCGGGACAGTGACCGAACCGTCCACCTGGTGGACGCAGGTCCTGAGGAATCCCAGCGCAGGCGCGCTTGAGATCGTGACGACCGCCGTCCTCGCGTTCGGCTACGACGTGCTGGCGATCGCGTATCTGATGCGCTACGCGATCCTCACGGTGCTGGCCATCACGGCGCCGATCGCCGGTTTGCTGTTCACCCTGCCCGAAACGCATCACGTCTGGAAGATGTGGTCCTCGCATTTCATCACCAACCTCTTGATGCAGCCGGCGCAGCTTTTCGTGCTCGCGATCGGTTTTGCGCTCGAGAACAACGGCGCCATGCCGCTCCGCCACCTCTTCGCGCTGGCCTCACTCTTCATCGTGTTCAAGGTGCCCGGCGCGCTCGGTGGTTCGGAGAAGGCGGCGCACAAGCTGGAGTCGACTGTCCATACGGCGTTCCGCCACATCGGGCACGCGCTGGTGAAGGTGTGACGGGCGTGCTGCGGTGGGTAGCGATGCTTTCGGGAGGAGCAATCGTCTGGATGGTCGCGGCAGGCGACGTCTCGGGCCGGATCCGCCTGCCGGTCAGCCGCGTGGTGGCGGGCGCCACCGTCACCCAAAGGTTTGGCTGCACGAACCTGGAGCTCGAGCCCTTCGACGCGCTATGCCCGAGCCACCACCTTCATACCGGCATCGATCTTGCGGCGCCGATCGGGAGGGATGTCCATTCCGCGACCGCGGGGACGGTCCGTCTCGGCGTCGACCCCGAAGGCGCCGGCCTCTACGTGGCCGTGATCGTCGACCAACATACACGCGTTCTTTACTGCCATCTATCGACGTTCCAGGTACGGAACGGCGATTGGGTGTCACCTGGACAGGTCGTCGGGCTGCTCGGCTCGACAGGCAAATCAACCGGCCCGCACGTGCACCTCGAGGTCCAGGTTGATGGCAGACCTGTCGATCCCGCGGGCTGGCTCACTTCTTAACAACCTGGGTTTGCAGCGGCTCTCGCGAACCCTAGCCTGAGCTCAATTTCGTAGGGTCCCGCGAGCTCACGGCGAAGCCTCGAGTTCGTGGGGTTGTTTCACAGAGGTGATGCGATGCTCAACAAGGTCATTCTGGTCGGCAATCTGACGGCGGACCCAGAGGTCAAGGCGACTCCTAAGGGAACCTACGTGGCCAACATCGGGCTGGCGACGAACACGTACATGGGCAAGGATGAGGAGGGCAAGGCCAAGCAGGAGACCGAGTTCCACCGCCTCGTCGCGTTCGGCAAGCTCGCCGAGTTCGCCGGCCAGTTCCTGCAGAAGGGCAGGGCGGTCTACGCCGAGGGAAGGCTGCGTACGAGCTCGTGGGAGGACACCGCGGGCTTGAAGCGAAGCCGCACCGAGGTGGTGCTGGAAGACCTCAAGTTCGTCGGGGCCAAGCCCCACGAGACGGCGGCGTGACCCGATCCTCCCCCTCCAAGGGGGAGGGCAGGGGCGGGGATGCGGTGGACTCAGACTGCCCCGCGGGTGGTCCTCGGGCTGTAATGTTGTAATCCATGCCCGAGGACGTCCGCGCCTGGTTCGCCTCCAGGATCCCCGCCGGCTGGTTTGCCGGGCCGCCCGAGGTGAGCGCTGACGGCGAGGAGATCCTGGTCGTCGGCGCGCTCCCGGACGTACAGCTCGCCGCCGGCACATCTGAGGAAGGCCGTGAGGCGGCGAGGGTGGCTCGGATCGCCCGGTTCCGTGAGGAGACGCGCGAGGAACGGGTCAGGATCGCCCGCGAGGCCGAGCGCCTGTTCAGGCGCAAGGTGGCCTGGGGCGCCCGGTGCGGCGACGAGACCAGGGTCTTCACCATGCTCAGCGTCCCTGTGATGACCCGGCTCCGCATGTCGGAGCGGACCATCCTCGACACGCTCGTCGCCGGCGGCGTGGCCCGCAGCCGCAGCGAGGCACTCGCGTGGTGCGTCCGGCTGGTGGGCCAGCATCAAGCGGACTGGATCAAGGGCCTGCGCGAAGCGCTGGTCAAAGTGGACGAAGTCCGAAGCAAAGGACCGATCAACTAGCCGCACGCGCGGCAACTCGTGGCGGCGCCGCAGTAAATCACCGCTGAACTAGTCATACCGGTTGATACCCTGTGGCCACTTTGATCGCCGAAGGCGAGCGCCGGCATGTCGTCGTCATGGGCGCCGGCCCCGCCGGACTGACCGCCGCCTATGAGCTCCTGAAGCACGATATCCCGGTCACGGTGGTCGAGAAGGACCCCCGCCAGGTGGGCGGGTTGGCCAGGACGGCCGAGCACAACGGCTACCGGTTCGACATCGGCGGCCACCGGTTTTTCTCCAAGAACCGGGAGGTCGAGGAGCTCTGGACCGAGATCCTCGGCGACGAGATGCTCACGCGTGATCGCCTCTCCCGCATCTACTACCGGGGGCGGTTCTTCGCCTACCCGATCAAGGCCGTCAACGCCCTGTGGAACCTCGGTCCGTTCGAGGCCGCGCTTTGCCTGGCCAGCTACGCCAGGGCCAAGCTCCAGCCGATCCGCAAACCGAAGAACCTCGAGGAGTGGGTGCGCAACCAGTTTGGCTGGCGCCTGTTCAACATCTTCTTCAAGACCTACACCGAAAAGGTGTGGGGCATCAGCACGAAGGAGCTGTCCGCCGACTGGGCCGCCCAGCGCATCAAGAGCCTCGACCTCTGGACCGTGCTCCGAACAGCGTTGCTGCCCCAGCGCGCGAACAAGCACCGTGGCGAGATCGTGACGACCCTGATCGACAAGTTCCGCTACCCGCGGTTCGGTCCGGGCCAGGTGTGGGAGCGGGTCGCCGAGATAAGCCGCCAGAAAGGACATCCCGTGCTCCTGGGGCGGTCGGTGGCCGCGATCAATCACGTCGATGGTCGCGTCGTTTCCGTCGTCACGCGAGATGGAGACGGAAAGATCGAGGTCCATCTCGGCACCGACTTCATCTCCAGCATCCCCATCCGAGAGCTGGTCGCCAAGCTCGACCCTCCCGCACCGGAGCTCGTGAGGCGAGCGGCCGATTCACTGTCCTACCGCGACTTCATCAGCATCGCGCTGATGATCAACCGAGCCGACGTTTTTCCCGACAACTGGATCTACATCCACGAGCCGGGCGTGCTTGTCGGCCGCATGCAGAACTTCAAGAACTGGAGCCCCTCGATGGTGCCGGACCAATCCAAGACCTGCCTCGGCCTCGAGTACTTCTGCTTCGAGGGGGACGGTCTGTGGAGCACGGACGATGCGGCTCTGGTCGAGCTGGCCCGGGGGGAGCTTGCCCAGCTTGGGATCTGCCGGCCGGAGGAGGTCTTCGACGGAGTCGTAGTGCGGCAGCCCAAGGCGTATCCCGTCTACGACGACTCCTATCAAGCCAACGTGGCCGTGGTGCGCGACTGGCTGGCGCGGGAGCTGCCAAACCTTCACCTGGCGGGGCGCAACGGAATGCACAAGTACAACAACCAGGACCACTCGATGATGACCGC
>VBKD01000072.1 GCA_005888075.1 Chloroflexota bacterium | reverse complement strand
GTCGAGCGCGACCATGGACGGCTCGTCGACGACGATGCCTTCGCCCTTGACGTGGATCCGCACCCTCGAGGTGCCGAGATCGATCCCTATCTTCTTGGCGAGCAATTACTCGTAGGAGGAACCCGACCCGACTGTTTGCGAATCGACGGTGACGCTGCTGACGCGCGCGCCCACCGACATGAGCTTGCCGGCAAGGTCCTCGTAGCCGCGCTCGACGTGCCACGCGTTGCGCAGCAGGGTGTCGCCCTCCGCGCACAGCGCGGCAATGATCAGGGCGGCACCGGAGCGGATGTCAGGAATGGCGACCTCGGTACCACGCAAGTGGCACGGTCCCTTCACCAACGCGTGCAGCCGTCCCTCCACGGCGATCGTCGCTCCCATCTTCGCCAGCTCGCGCACGTGCTGGAAGCGGTTCTCGTGGACGTACTCCGAGATGACGCAGTCCCCATCGGCCTGGGTCATGAGCGCCATGTACTGGGCCTGCAGGTCGGTCGGGAAACCCGGGTAGGTCCAGGTCGACATGTCGATCGGATTCAGGCGGGCACCTTGCGAACGCACGACGCGGAACCATCCTTCGCCGACCTCGACGCCGGCGCCTGCCTGTTCGAGCTTGAGCAGCAGCACCTGGAGCTCTTCGGGCCTGCTGCAGTCGATCCGCAGCTCGCCGCCCGCGGCCGCGACCGCGATCGCGTAGGTGCCGGCCTCGAGGTAGTCCGCGATGACCGTGTGTTCCGCGCCCTTCAGCTCCGGCACACCATCGACGACCAGGCTCTCCGTGCCGATGCCATCGATCCGCGCGCCCATCTTGCTGAGCAGCCGGCACAGGTCCTGCACATGCGGCTCGCGCGCCGCGTTGAAGATCTCGGTGCGGCCTTCGGCCAGCACCGCGGCGAGCAGGATGTTCTCGGTGCCGGTGACGGTCGGCAGATCGAACACGATGCGGTCCCCTCGCAGGCGTCCTTCGGCGACGATCTCGGATTCGGTCTCCGTGATCTGCGCGCCCATCTGTCGCATGCCTCGCAGGTGCTGCTCCACGCGCCTTGCGCCGATGTCATCGCCGCCCGGCCTCGGCACGCGAGCTCGTCCGAAACGGCCGAGCAGCGCGCCGAGCAGAACGATGGTCGCCCGCATGCGGCCGCCGAGCTCGTCGGGGATGTCGCTTTGTTTCGCCCGGCCCATGTCGAGGGCGACGGTCCCCTCGCCCTCGGAGGTGCCGCCCAGCAGCGTGAGGATCTCGGACATCAACGCCGTGTCGGCCACTCTTGGCACGTTGTGCAAGATCACCGGCCGCGGGGTCAGCAGGGCCGCGGCCATCTCGGGAAGCGCCGCGTTCTTCGATCCGCTGACACATATGTCGCCGGCCAGCTTGGCCCCGCCTATGATGCGCAGCGCCCGATCCCGCCCTGGCGTTTTCGCCTTCACTAGTCCGTAAACGTACCGTGAGGAGGGAAGCTTGTCGCTAGCCGCGGCGTGCCCGCGCGAGGCGGAGGCGCGCCTCCGCGTTGGCCAACGCGTTCTGGAACTCGGTCTCCTCGGCCGCGGTGAGCGTGCCGGCCAGCTTCTCCTGCGCGCGGCGCCGTGCCTCTTCGGCAGCCTCGAGCGAGATCTCGTCGGCATGCTCAGCGACATCGGCAAGTACTGTGACGCGCTCGGGTAACACTTCGAGGAATCCGCCGCCTACGAACAGCACCTGCTCGGCCCCGCCATACGTTTCCTGAATCCGAAGCGCGCCGGGTTTGAGAATGGTCATGAGCGGCGCATGGCGCGCCAGGATGCCAAGCTCTCCCTCGGCGCCGTTGGCGATCATGAACTCGACCTCGCCTTCGAAGAGGCTTCGTTCGACGCTGACCACTCGCAGCGGATACTTCATCCGGTCTTCTTCATCTGCTCGGCCTGCGCGCGAGCCTCATCAATGGTGCCCACCATGTAGAAGGCTTGCTCCGGAAGGTCGTCGTGCTTGCCCTCGAGAATCTCCTTGAAGCCGCGAACCGTCTCGGCTCGCGATACGTACTTTCCTTCGCGGCCGGTGAAACGCTGGGCGACGCTGAACGGCTGGGAGAGGAAGCGCTGCACCTTGCGTGCGCGCGAAACCGCTTCCTTGTCGTCTTCCGAAAGTTCCTCCATGCCGAGGATGGCGATGATGTCCTGGAGGTCCTTGTAGCGCTGCATGATCTTCTTCACGCCCTGGGCGGCGTCGTAGTGCTCCTGGCCGACGACCTCCGGCTCAACGAAGCGGCTGGATGATCCCAGCGGGTCGACCGCGGGATAGATGCCGATCTCGACCAGCGACCGCTCCAGTCGCAAGGTCGCACCGAGGTGCGCAAACACGGTCTGGATGGCGGGGTCGGTGTAGTCGTCGGCCGGCACATACACCGCCTGCACCGAAGTGATCGAGCCCTTGCGCGTCGACGTGATCCGCTCCTGCAGCTCGCCCATCTCCGAGGCCAGTGTCGGCTGGTAGCCGACGGCCGACGGCATGCGGCCGAGAAGCGCGGACACCTCTGACCCGGCCAGCAGGTAACGGAAGATGTTGTCGACGAAGAGCAACGTGTCCGCGCCCTCTTCGTCGCGGAAGTACTCCGCCATCGTCAGACCCGTCAGCCCTACCCGCGCCCGCGCGCCAGGTGGTTCGTTCATCTGGCCGAAGACGAGCGCGGTCTGCGGCAGCACACCCGCGTCCTGCATCTCGACGAACATATCGTTGCCTTCGCGCGTCCGCTCCCCCACTCCCGCAAACACCGAGCGGCCCTTGTGCTGGTAGGCGATGTTGCGGATGAGCTCCTGCACGATCACGGTCTTGCCGGTGCCGGCGCCGCCGAACAAGCCGATCTTCGAGCCCTTCGCAAACGTGCAGATCAAGTCGATGACCTTGATCCCGGTCTCGAGGATCTCGACCTTGGCCTGCTGCTCGTCGAGCGCGGGCGCCCGGCGGTGGATGGGCCAGCGTGTGGTTCCTTCCGGTGTCGGCTCGTCGTCGATGGCCTGGCCCACGACGTTGAACAAGCGGCCGAGCGTCTCCACTCCGACCGGCACCGAGATCGGCGCCCCGGTTGCCTTCACTGGATCTCCGCGGCGAAAGCCGTCGGTCGAGTCCATGGCGATGCAGCGGACAGTGTTGTCGCCTCTGTCCGATTCGACCTCGAGGATCACCACGCGCCCGTCCTGGGTCGTGACCTCCAGCGCTTCGAAGAGCTCAGGCTGATATCCCGGATCGAACTCGACGTCGACCACGGCGCCGATGACCTCGCTGATGTGGCCCTGGCGAGTCGGCTTGGCTGCTGTCTTGTTCTTCGGTTTCGTAGTTGCCATTTCTAGGTGTCCTCCCTCAACTCGCGCTCTGCTGCGCTTCCGAGCCACTGACGATCTCCATCAGCTCGGTGGTGATTCCGGCCTGACGAACCTTGTTCGCGTACAGGGTGAGCGAGTCGATCAGATCGCCGGCCGCGTTCGTCGCGTTCTGCATCGCGATCATCTTGGCGGAGTACTCGCTCGCCTTGTTCTCGAGCACGGCCTGGAACACCTGCGTCTCGACGTACCGCGGCAGCAACCCGTCGAGCACAGACTCCGGGTCTGGTTCGTAGATGTAGTCGGCGCGCGGTCCAGTCTCCTGACGCTCGCGCGCAGGGATCTCCGCGGGGATGAGGACGCGCACCGTTGGTTCCTGCCGGATCGTCGAGATCCACTTTGCGTAGCACAGCAACACAGCGTCGACGTTTCCCCTCGTGTACTCCTCCAGCGCGACCGTGACCGCGGGCAGGACCTGTGCCTGGCTCGGCCGGTCGGGCATGTTGCTCACTTCCGCGATCACATCTCGGTGGTAGCGCAGCAGGAAATCGCGGCCTTTGCGGCCAAGCGTCACGTAGCGCTGCTGCTCGGGGAAGTTCTGGCTCATGTAGCGGGTCGCGGCCCGAATGTTGTTGACGTTGACCGCGCCGGCGAGCCCCTTGTCCGTCGTGACCAGGATCATCACCGCTCGCTTGCCCTCGCGCCGGATGAGGAACGGGTGCTTGTACTCCGTCGCACGCTCGCTCACCGTCTGCAGGACCTCGACCATCTTGTCCGCGTAAGGCCGTGTGGCCTGCACCGCGGCCTGCGCACGTCGCAGCCGAGTCGCCGCCACCACCTGCATCGCCTTGGTGATCTTCTGCGTGTTCTTGATCGAGTCGATGCGGCGGACGATGTCCCGGAATGCTGGCATCGGTTACAACACCTCCCCGCTCGCCGGGGAGGTCGCGCCCAATCTGAAACTGGAAGTAAACACCTCCCCGCTCGCCGGGGAGGTAGCGCCCAATCTCAAGCCGGAAGTAAACACCTCCCCGCTCGCCGGGGAGGTCGCGCCCAATCTCAAGCTGGAAGTAAACACCTCCCCGCTCGCCGGGGAGGTCGCGCCGAAGGCGCGGGTGGGGACTTTCATCTGCCCTTTTTTCTCGGAGAAGGTTTAGCTTCGCTTTCGGCCTTGGCCGCAGGTTCTTTGGCCGGCGCCGCCGCAACCGGTTCCTTCTCGCCGACCGGGTCCGGCTGTTCCTGGTAACCCTCCACCCCGAACTGGTGGTTGAAGGTCGAGATCGCCGCTCCGAGCCGCGCGAACAGGTTGTCGTCCAGCGCCTGTTGCTTGTCGATCTCTTCGAGGATGCCCCTCCGCTCACTCCTCAAGAAGCGGACAAACCCGGCCTCCCACTCGCGAACGCGCGTGACCGGAACCTTGTCGAGGTGCCCTTGCGTCCCGGCGTAGAGCACAGCCACCTGCTCCGCCAGAGGAACCGGGTTGTACTTGTCCTGCTTGAGCAGCTCGGTCAGACGTGCTCCTCGCTCGAGCTGGTTGCGTGTCTGGGTATCCAGGTCTGAAGCGAACTGGGCGAACGCTGCCAGCTCGCGATACTGCGCGAGGTCGAGGCGTAGCTTGCCCGACACCTGACGCATCGCTTTGGTCTGTGCGTCACCGCCGACCCTGGAGACGGAGATACCCACGTTGAGAGCGGGCCTCTGCCCCGCGTTGAAAAGGTCCGACTGCAGATAGATCTGACCGTCGGTGATCGAGATGACGTTGGTCGGGATGAAGGCCGAGACGTCATTGGCCTGCGTCTCAATGACGGGCAAGGCCGTGAGCGATCCGCCGCCGTGCGCCTGGTTCATCTTGGCCGCGCGCTCGAGCAAGCGGGAGTGGAGGTAGAAGACGTCGCCCGGATAGGCCTCGCGGCCTGGCGGCCGGCGCAGCGTCAACGAAAGCTCGCGATATGCCCAGGCCTGCTTGGTCAGGTCGTCGTAGCAGCACAGCGCCTCCTGGCCCTTCTCCAGGAAGTACTCGCCCATGGCGCAGCCCGCGTAGGGCGCGATGTATTGAAGTGAGGCGGGGTCATTAGCGGTTGCAGCGACGATGATCGTGTAGTCCATCGCGCCGTTTTCTTCGAGCGTCGCGGCCACGCGAGCGATGGAAGCTGCGTTCTGCCCGATCGCGACGTAGATACAGAAGAGGTTCTTGCCCTTCTGGTTGATGATTGTGTCCAGGAGGATCGTCGTCTTACCGGTGAAGCGGTCGCCGATGATCAGCTCACGCTGTCCGCGGCCGATCGGAATCATGGCGTCGATCGCCTTGATGCCTGTCTGCACCGGGCTGTCGACCCTCTTGCGGGTGATGACGCCCGGGGCGATGCGCTCCACTGGAAGCGTTTTGGTGGTCTTGATGGGTCCTTTGTTGTCGAGTGGGACACCGAGCGGACTCACTATGCGGCCGAGCAACTCCTCGCCGACTGGAACCTCGAGGAGGCGCCCGGTGGTCTTGACCTCGTCGCCCTCGTGCAGGTGGCCGTACTCGCCCAGGATGACGGAGCGCACCTGGTCCTCCTCGAGGTTGAGGGCGAGGCCGTATGTCTCGTGCGGAAATTGCAAGAGTTCGCTCGACATCGCGTTCCGGAGCCCATAGATCTGCGCGATTCCGTCGCCCACGGAAACGATGCGGCCCACGTCGGCCGAGACGAGGCTCGCATCAAAATCCTTGAGCCTCTCTTTGATGACGTCTGAAATCTCTTTGGTGCTTATGCCCACTCTCTTCTCCTAAGCCAAGGCTACGTGGCCGCCAGACGGCGGCGCAGCTGCTGCAATCTCTCGGCAACGCTCGCGTCGACAACCCGGTCTCCGTACTGAAGCTTCAGCCCGCCGATGATGCGCGGGTCGACGACTACGCTGAGCCGCACTTCCTTGTTCAGCCGCTTCGCCAGACCTTCCTGGACGCGGTCACGATCGCCGCGCTCCAGCTCGATTGCCGTCGTCACCGTGGCGCGGACTCGACCGGCCGCCTCGTCGGCGAGGCGCTGAAACTCGTCTTCGATTGCCGGCGCCTCGCCGATGCGTCCTGACTCGATGAGCAACCGGGCAAGGTTCGTGCCCTCGTCGTCGAACAGGCGCGGCGACTCCGCAATGATCGCCTCGCGCTGCTCGGTCGGGATCGTCGGGTTGCTGAGCACCGTCGCGAGCTTCGGATCCGCGAACAGTTCCCGGATCTCGGTCAGGCGCCGCTCCCAGGCCTCGATGCTGCCGTCTTGCTGCGCGAGCTCGAACACTGCCTTCGCATACCGTCTAGCGGCTACCGTCGGCACTTGCAACCTCCTCGATCGCCCGGTCGATCAGCTGCCGGTGCTTGGGCTGGTCGAGGGTCTCGCCGATGACCTTCTCGGTGGCGGTGACAACGAGCGCCGCCACCTCGCTCCGGGCTGACTGCAGCGCGCGATCACGCTCGGCCTCGATGTCTCGTCGAGCCGATTCACCAATGCGCCGTGCGTCCTCTTCGGCCTTGTCCCTCATGTCCTGACGCAGCTGCTCACCTGACTTGTTAGCCGAGTCGATGACCTGCTGTGCCGTCTTGCGAGCATCCTCGAGCTGGGTCTGCGCTTCCTTCAGCCGCGCCTCGGCGGCAGCACGCGCCGCCTCCGCATCGTGGAGTTGCTGCGCGATTGCGCGCTGCCGCGCTTCCGCGAGCTGCACCAACACCGGATAGACGTACCGGGCGAGCACAACGAGCATGACGAGGAACGTCAAAATCTCGACGATCACGGTCCCGTTGATCTCGATGACGCCTGCTGTGCCCGTGGTCACGAGGTAGTGCATCGAGCCTTACTTCGCCGGAACGTTCGACAGGAACACGAACCCGAAGGCGAGGTTGATGAAGTACATCGCCTCGACGAGGCCGACGATCGTGAACAGCCATGGGATCATTCGCCCCTGCGCCTCTGGCTGGCGCGCCACTCCACCGATGAACGCGTTGCCTGCCAGGCCATCGCCGACGGCGGCGCCGATTGCGCCAAGGCCGATCGCGAGTCCAAAGCCAACCAGGGCGCCGGCGAGAACGAGTCCGTGGTCAGTCATACAACCCTCCTAGTGGTGTTCGTGCTCGAGGCCTTCGCGCGCACTGCCGAAGTAGATCACCGTGAGCAACATGAAGATGAACGCCTGGATGAACCCGATGAAGATGACGTCGAACGACTTCCAGATCGAGAGCAGGATGGTGCCGATTATGGTCCCGCCCACCACACCCACCAAAGGCAGGGCGAGGGTACCGAAGCCTGCGATCAAGCCGATCATGACAGCGCCGGCAAAGATGTTCCCGAACAGCCGGAGTGACAGCGTGACGGGCTTCACCAGCTCCTCGAGGATGTTGAGCGGCGTGTAGATGGCGCGGCCCCACCACGGGAGCTCGAACGGTCGGGTGAAGTGGCGCAGATATCCGCGCCAGCCCTGGACCCGGACGCTGTACCACTGCACGACCCCTATGACGATCAGAGCCATCGCCGCGGTCTGGTTGAGATCGGCGTTGGCCCCGTGGAGGATCGGGAATATCGCGAGCGGGAAGATCTCGAGCCAGTTGGCGACGAGGATGTAGAGGAACAGAGTCAAGGCCAGCGGGATGATGAAGAGCGCGTCATCCGAGACGTTGGTTCTGATGAGCGACCTCAACTGGTCATAACCCCACTCGAACACCGCCTGGACGCGACCGGGCTCTCCACTTCTCAGCTTAGACCGCAGCCAGAAGCCGACTCCGATGGTGACCACGATCGCGATCACACTCGAGACGATGCTGTCGTAGTTGAAAGTGCAGAGGGGCCCGCAACCGAAGTTGATGGTTGGATGCGTCCCGACCTGTGACTGCAGGAGGATCACGATCGGAGTCCCGTTCGCACACCGACGGCAACCATCACCAGCTGCGCCAGGCCGATCCCGAGCGCCAGCGGCCACGCCGCCTCACGCAGGCTCAGCGCGGCGATCAAGACGATCGAGGTGAAGAAGAGGATCCGGAGCAGGCTCGCGGCGACAAATGGGGCACCCCGATTGATGAGCCCCTGGATCAGGTAACCGTTGGCCGAGCCGAGAAGCAGACCCACCGCCAATCCGAGACCGATGCTGAAATGGCCGATCGCCGTGGCGATTGCGACGGCTGCAACAGAAAGGACGGCGCAAGCCACCACCGTTTTTTGCAGCACGCCGCCCGAAGTCATCTCGTAAGTTCCCTCACCCTCAACCAGATGCCGGCGGCGCCGGCCGCCAGGCCCACGAACAGTCCGACCAGGACAAAAACAGGCGCGGTATGGAGCCAATTGTCGAGGGCCACACCACCGAGCAGTGGTAGCAAGACAGCGGCCGCGAGATAAATCCCGATTCCGGCCATATCAGCCCCTGTCGGGCCTGTACTCGGAGTGGGCGCCATGCCCCTCCGAATTCTATCGGGTGCCAGGTTCTGACAGCAGACGGCGCAGCCACGGCGCGGGTATGCGCCAGCCCGTGTGCAGCAGCAGGTCGGCGACCACCGTCGAGGTCAGAGCGGCGGTGATTACCAGAGCCACAGCCAGCACGCGACCATGGCCGAACAGCGTGAGGCCAAGCGCGCCAAGCAAGGCAGTCGCGGCATAGAAGACGTAGCAGGTCTGCCGCGGGTCCAGGCCGAACGATTGCAGCCGGTGATGCAGGTGCAGCAGGTCGGGGGTCGCGACCGACGTCTTCTGCATGCGGCGCCGGAGGATCGCCCAGGCGGTGTCGGCGATCGGGACGGCCAGGGCGAGCGCCGGGGCGGCTAGGGCGAAGGCGACAGCGACCTTGGCCACGCCCAGGATTGAGATCATGCCCAGGGCGATGCCCAGGAAGTGGGCGCCCGAGTCGCCCATGAAGATCTTTGCCGGGCTGAAGTTAAAGAGCAGGAAGCCGGCGCACGTGCCGGCCAGCGCCGCGCTCATCTGCACCACGTCGATCTGCCTCAGCTCGCCTGCAGCCAGCACCAGAACGATCGCGACGATGAGGATCACGCCGGCGGCCAGTCCGTCCGCGCCATCCAGGAAGTTGACCGTGTTCTGCATGCCGACCAGCCAGAAGACGCTGAGCGGGGCGGCGAGCAACCCGAGGTGCACGATGTGATCGCCGCGTAGGCCGAAGTACGTGATCTCGATTTTGAAAATCGACACCGCGATGACGGCGAGAAAAAGCTGGACGCCCAGCTTCACCCACGGGTTCATCGGCCGGCGGTCGTCGATGATCAGCAGAGCCATAGCGAGTCCCGACACGACGAGCACTCCCAGCGTCGCTTCGTACTCCCGCAGGAACACCAGGAGGGCGACCGCGAAACCCACGTACATGGCAAGGCCGCCAAGCAAAGGCGTCGGGCTCGCGTGAGCGTGGCGGCCCCCGGGCTGGGCGATCAATCCGAACCGGTGCGAGAGCCGGATCGCCAGCGGGACGGCGAGAGCGCACACAACGAAGGCCACCAGGAAGGGCCATAACCCAGGGAGCAGATGGTCCCGCAGGCTGATCAGCGCGTCGTTGCTGAAGAAATCTCCCGACAAGCTAATCGAAGGAGTAGGGGATCGGGAATTCCTTGCACAGCGTCAGCGCCCGCTCGTGCACCGAGTCAAGCGTTGCAGGGTCGTCGATGCGCTCCACCAGATCCGCGATGCAGTCCCCGATGACCGCCATCTCAGGCTCACGCATGCCGCGTGTCGTGACGAGCGGGGTGCCGACGCGGACGCCGCTCGGGTTGAACTTAGATGCCTCGTCGAACGGGATCGAGTTGCGGTTCAGCGTGATGCCGACCGTGTCGGCCACGTCCTGCACCTGCTTGCCGGTCCGCTTCTGCGGTCGCAGGTCGATGAGCATCAGGTGGTTGTCCGTGCCGCCGCTGACCAGCCGCAAACCTCGCTCCGTCAGGCGGCTTGCCAGTGCCTTGGCGTTGGTCACCACCTGCTGCGCGTAGCCCTTGAACTCGGGCCGCAGCGCCTCGCCGAAACAAACCGCCTTGGCCGCGATCGCGTGCATGAGCGGCCCGCCCTGGATGCCCGGGAAGACGGCCGAGTCGACGGCCTTCTGCCAGTCGTTGGTGCAGAGGATGATCGCGCCCCACGCGCCACGAAGCGTCTTCTGCGTCGTGGTGGTGGTGATGGCCGCGTGCGGGATCGGCGACGGGTAAACGCCACCCGCCACGAGACCGGCCACATGGGCCATGTCGACGAAGTACGTTGCGCCGACCGAGTCCGCGATCTGTCTCATCCGCGCCCAGTCGACGATGCGGGAGTAAGCGGAGAAACCGGCGAGCAGCATCTTCGGCCGCACCTCTTCGGCCATCTTCTGCACGGCGTCGTAGTCGATCATCTCGGTCTCGCGGTCGACGCCATACGAATGGATCTCGTAGAGCTTGCCGCTGAAGTTCGCGGGGCTGCCGTGGGAAAGATGGCCTCCCGCCGAAAGATCCATCCCCATCACCTTGTCGCCTGGCTGGCAGACGGCCATGTAGACCGCGGCGTTGGCCTGCGAGCCCGCGTGCGGCTGGACGTTGACGTGCTCCGCGCCGAAGAGCTGCGTGGCGCGATCGATGGCGAGCTGCTCGATCTTGTCGATCACCTCTCCGGTTCCGCCGTAATAGCGCTTGCCTGGATAACCCTCGGCGTACTTGTTGGTCAGCAGCGTGCCGAGCGCCTCGAGGATGGCCGGGCTCGTCAGGTTCTCCGACGCGATGAGCTCGAGCGTCTCCGACTGGCGCTTGTACTCATGGCGGATCAAGTTGGCGACGTCCGGATCGTCGCGGTCCAGTGCCCGAAAGGACATGGTCGTTATGGGAGAAGCCACAACGAGATGCTAAACCAGGGAGTACGTCCCCACCCGGCGGCTTCGCCGCCGACCTCCCCAGCAAGTGGGGAGGTGGCCAATCCCGACCTCTGAGGCCCGGCTTCGGATCAAGTGGGGCAAAACTCCTCCCCATTCATGGGGAGGTGGCGCGAAGCGCCGGAGGGGCCGCATGGCAGGCGGCCCCGATTGGCAGGAGGAGCCGGCCGAGGCCATGCCGGCCCAGGACTATCCCGACCTAAGAGGGGGAGGGCCGAGCAGTTCCGGCGCCGTGATCGCCCCCTCCCGCAGCACGTGCGGCTCGGGTCCGGTGAGATCGAGCACCGTCGACGCGGTGCCCCCCGGGGCGATGCCCCCATCCAGCACCGCCATCACGCCGGGCAACGCCCCCGCGTCCTCAGCGTTCATCGCCGGATCCTTGCCGTGTAGGTTTGCGCTCGTCGTCAGCAGCGGCCCCGCGGTCCTGAGCAGGCCGAGCGCGACCTTGTGTTTGGGGATCCGCACGCCAAGCGTGCCGCCGCCCTTGGCGTGGAGGATCAGCGTGAGCGGGCCCGGCCACCAGCGCCGCATCATCTCCTCCGCGCGCGCATCGACGTGGACAAAACCTTCGAGCTGCGATTCAGCGGCCACCATCAGGATCAGCGGCAGGCCGACCGGCCTTCCTTTGATGCGATAGACCCGCTTCTGCGCGACCTCATCGTCGGCCGCGGCGCCGAGCCCATAAACGGTGTCGGTCGGAAAAGCGATGACCGCGCCGCTGCGGATCAGCTGCGCCGCGCGCTGAAGGCCGGCGCGCGTGGGTTTCAGGACCATGCTTCGATGACGCGCTCGTGACCGCCGAGGTCGCGATGCACGCGGTGCTGGCCAAAGTTACGGCCCGCCGATTCACCGGCGACCGAAAGGATGGCCGGGTCGAGCTCCGCAAGAACCCGACCACCGGGACGGAGGCGGGACGGAGCCTGGTCCAACAGCCGGGTAACCAGGGCCGCGCCGCCGTCGTCCGCGTACAACGCGCCTGAGGGTTGCGCCACCACCTCGCGCGATAAACGCGCATCGGAGGCGAGGTACGGGAGGTTGGCGCAGATGACATCGAACTCACCCGGGAGTGGCTCGAGCAGGTCGCCGTACTCGAGGTGGACCCGATCGCCGACCCCGTGACGCTTCACGTTGCGCGCCGCCACGTCGAGCGCCTCGCGGCTGATATCGGAGGCCCACATCTCTGCTTGTGGCGCGTAGTGGACGACCGCGATCGCGATGCACCCGGTGCCGGTGCCGACGTCCGCCATGCGCACCGTGCCTTCGGACTCACGGGCGATGGCCACCGCCCGCTGCACGAGGACCTCCGTGTCCGGGTTCGGAACGAGCACCGCCGGCGTCACTTCGAACTCCAGTCCCATGAACTCCTTATGGCCCACCAGGTAGGCGACCGGCTCGCCCTTCGCTCTTCGCGCCACGAGCCCTCGATAGGTGGTGAGCTCGGCCTCGGAGAGGACGCGATCGAACTTCAGGTAGAGGTCGAGGCGGCCAATCCCGAGAGCATGCGCGAGCAAGAGCTCGGCGTCGAGGCGTGGTGAATCGGCGTCGTGCTTCCGGAGGTAGTCGGCGGAGAGCTTCAGGACCTCGACGATCGTCAAGAGGCGGCTTCGGGGCCGCCGTTCAGCTGCGCGGCGCGCTCGGCGGCGACCAGCGAGGCGACCAGCTCGTCGAGGTCTCCGGCCATCACCTGGTCGAGCCGGTGCAGCGTGAGCTTGATGCGGTGGTCCGTGACGCGGTTCTCTTTGAAGTTGTAGGTGCGGATCTTTTCCGAGCGGTTCCCGCTGCCGACCATGCCGCGCCGCTGCGCGCCGATCTTCTCCTGCTGCTCGGCGAGCTTCATCTCGTAGAGGCGCGCTCGCAGCACTCGCAGTGCCTTCTCTTTGTTCTGCAGCTGCGATTTCTCGTCCTGAATGCTGACCACCAGCCCGGTCGGCTTGTGCGTGATTCGGATCGCCGAGTAGGTCGTGTTGACGCTCTGGCCGCCCGGACCGGTTGACGTCGACGTTTTGACCTCGAGGTCTTCCGGCTTGAGCTCGACCTCGACGGGATCGGCCTCCGGCAGCACGGCGACCGTCGCGGCCGACGTGTGGATTCGTCCCTGCGCCTCGGTCTTCGGCACGCGCTGCACGCGGTGCACGCCGCCTTCGTACTTCAGCTGCGAGTAAGCGCCATGGCCGTGGACCTCGAACTCGACCTTGTCGAAGCCGCCCATGCCGGTCGGCGAGATGTCGACCACCTCGACCTTCCAACCCTTTCGCTCCGCCCACTTCTGGTACATGCGGAACAGGTCCGCCGCGAAAAGCGCAGCCTCCTCCCCACCTTCCGCGCCCTGAATCTCGACCACGACGTCGCGGTCGTCGTTGGGATCCTTCGGCAGGAGCAGCTCCTTGAGCTTTTCCTCGAGCTCGGCCACCTTCGCGGACGCGCGCCGCTCCTCCGCGCGCACGTACTCCTGCATCTCAGGATCTTTCTCGTGCCGCAGCATCTCGTGGGCGGATTCGCTGTCGGCGCGAGCGCGCTTGAAAGCCTCGTAGGTCTCAAACGTCTCGCGAAGGCTGCGCTGCTCGCGTGCGAGCTTGGTCAGCTGCTCGTGATCGGATGCGACCTCCGGCCGTCCCATCTCGCTCTCGATCTCTCGATAGCGGCGCGCGATCGCTTCGAGACGGTCGATCACCTATCTGCTCCGCGGGGGCTCATGCGGCCGCCCCGGCGCTGTCCTCCTCACCCTGTCGCGCACTGTTGAAGGCGGTGATTGCGACTTCGAGCATATCGTCGGACGGTTCGCGCGTCGTGAACTTCTGCGTGCCGAGGACGGGCAGCAGCGCGACTTTGACGACCGGGTTGTAACGGTGTCGCGCCATGAAGCGGATCAGCTCAAACCCGGCGCCGGCGATGACCGGGATGGCGACGATCCGGCTCACGATGAGCCAGAAGATGTTGGGGTGGAAGATCGCGACCACGCTGAAGACGACCAGGGCCACCACCATGACGACCAGCAGGAATCCGGTCCCGCACCTTGGGTGGAGCGTGCTGGCGCGGCGTACGGAGGGGACCTCCAGCGGCCATCCGGATTCGAAGGCGTTGATCGTCTTGTGCTCGGCGCCGTGGTACATGAAGACGCGCCGCACATCGGGCAGCAGGGCGATCGCGGAAAGGTAGCCGAGGACGAGACCGACGCGGATCAGTCCCTCGACCAGGACGAACAGGAAGCTGTTGCTGCGATGCACGGCAACGCCTGCCAGCAAGAGGGGCAGGCCGATGAAAGCGCCCAGGCCGATGACTCCCGCCATGGCGACCGAGATGGTGACCTCTCTCTTCCCGATCACGATGTCCTTGCTGCCGGCGTTCATGTTCGCCGACCAGATCAACGACTTCATGCCGAGGTGCAGCTGTTCGCCGAGCAGCGCAAGGCCGCGGATGAACGGCATCTTCCAGATGCGATTCGTGTAGATCGGGGCTTTGAGCTCGCCCCGGTCGACCACGATCTCCTTGGTTCCCGGCAGGCGCACCGCGACCGCGTTGGGGCGCGTCACCTCCCCGCTCGCCGGGGAGGTCGGCGCGAAGCGCCGGGTGGGGAGCCGCGTGCGGGCTTTCGGCTACCGAGTCGGCCGCGGCCGGATCCGGCTGCGGCATCTACACCCGGGTCTTTGCAGCCCGCTTGCGGAACCGCTCGACCTGGCCGCCCGTGTCCACGATCCGCTGCGTGCCCGTGAAGTACGGGTGGCAGACGGAGCAGATCTCGGTCTTGAGCTCCTTGCGCGTCGAACCGGTCGTGAACGTGTTCCCGCACGCGCAGGTCACGACCGCGTCCTCATAAAAAGTGGGGTGGATTTGTGTCTTCATCTTGACTCCAGGTTCGTTAGTTTACCGAGCGAGGGCGCCGAGCAAACTATTGGCCTGCAGGCTCATCGTCCCGAGGTAGAGCAGGAGGCCCAGCCAGGCGAAGCCCATGGCCCATTTGCCGCTCGACGGCACTGACGTGTAGTACGGGTCCCCGGCGTTCCTG
>VBKD01000071.1 GCA_005888075.1 Chloroflexota bacterium | reverse complement strand
AACGATTGAAAGGCCCAGGGACGCCACCGGTTCGGTCGCCTCGGCGATGAGCTGTTCGGCGGTTAGCTCCTCGCCCTGGAGACCGGACAAAACAGCACGTCCCATCTTGCTGATCGCGGTCCAGATCGGCTGTCTGGTCTCGATCGCCAGGCGGTTGGCTTCCTCCATGGAGTGAATCGCGTCCCGGAGTTGGCCGGGGTTGATTCCGGCCCAGGCGCGCACAGCCAGCAGTTGAGCCAGGAGCCCGAGGCGTCCCTGGGCACGCAAGATGGGGGCGGCGCGATCCATGAGCTCGATCGATTCAGCGCGGTCACCCGCCGCATACGCTGCAAACGCCAGGACTTGTGTGCGAGACGGGTCTGGGTCGTCGACCTGCGCAGCCTCGCGAACCCTGGTCGCGATTCGTGCCGCCGCGTCGACCGGCGCCGCGAGCGCAAGGATTTCCAGAGCGCGCGGATCCAGCACGTCGCCGGCGATTTGCTCAACCGCGTCAATGACCAGGTTCTTGGCTGCAGCGCCGGGGTCGGCCCACCAGCAGCGAAGGGCGGCGCCTTGCAGCAGGTTCAGCGACAGATTTCGGTCTCCTCCAGCAGCGGCTTCGCGCGCGACGCCGACCAACCTTGCGATCGCGTTGGGGTCGCCTGGGGCGCCGTCGTGGAAGATTTCGCGCAGCCAGGTCATTCGCGCGACGTCATGGGGTGAAAGCTCCAAGCTGGCGGCCGAATCGAGGAGCCGACCCACGGCTGGTGGATCCCCGAGCTGGAATGCAAGCTCTGCGGCCGCGAGCAGCCGCCGGGCCCTGTCCGAACCGTGAGGTGTCAGCGAGGCGGCCAGCTCCAAAGCGCCGAGCGCTGTCGCAGGTGCTCCACGATCCTGTGCCCGGGCGGCGGTGATCTCGAGGTCGGCCGCGGCGCCCTCGTCTTCGCCGAGCACCGCCTTGGCGCGGTGCCAGGCCCGGCGGTCGGGGTCCGCGATGACGTCGGCAAAAGCGAGGTGGGCGCTCCGTCGCTGTCCCGCTGTCGCCGCCTGATCCAGCGCTGAGCGCGTCTGCTTGCTGGTTGCGCCAAGCACTTCGCCCACGGTGGGGTCCTTGTCGAGCGCGATGAGTAGCAGCGCGGCTTGCGTGAGCCTCGGAAGCTGCCCGGCTTGTGCGGAGAAGGTCCGCTCCAGACGATCGGTCAACGGAATGCTTCTCAGTGCGCCCTCACGCCCGTCGGTGCCCTGCAGCCTCAACGCACGTGGAAGCTCGAGCAGCGCCAGTGGGTTACCCAACGCCTCGTCCAGAATCAGGCGGCGGGTCTGAATGTCGAGGTCTGGTGCGACGGATACCAGCAGATCCGCCGACGCCGTGTCGCTTAGAGGTTCGACATAGATCTCCGGCAGCTGCGGGGACCGAAGCGCGGTCTGGGAGGTCTCTCGGAGGCCGATGACGAGGAGGATGTGGGTCGACTCGAGTCGGCGAGCGACAAAGCTCAGGACGGAAGAGGTCGCACGGTCCAGCCATTGAAAGTCGTCCGCAACCACGACCAGAGGCCTTTCGTTGGCGACCTCGTCGAGGAGGCTGAGCGTGGCCAGGCCGACAAGAAACACTTCGGGTGGCGCGCCCGCGCGCATTCCCAATGCCGTAAGCAACGCGTTTTTCTGGGGACCGGGAAGCGCGCCGGCCGACGGCACGACGGGCTGCAGCAGCTGGTGCAGCCCCGCGTATGGAAGGTCAGCCTCGCTTTCAAGACCTGTGACCGCGAGCACCTTGTAGCCGCGGTTGCGGGCGTCGGTGGTGACGGCGTCCAGAAGGGACGTCTTGCCGATGCCGGCTGCTCCCGTGACGAGCAGCGCACCGCCGTGCTCCGCCGCGTCGGCGAGAGCCTTGTCGAGCACTGCCATCTCAGCATCCCGACCGACCAGCCTGGAAGCGCCCATCCTGGGCTGATTTTGCCCCTGGCCCACGTTTAGAAAACACCCCGGGCACGTAAGTCATTTCGCCTCTGCAGATAAGTCTTGGCGCTCAAGCTTGGGACGACCTGATCCGATCCGCCGTCGAGAGGATTTTCAGACCCGGATGGCGATTAACCTTGCGGCGTGCCGACCTCGGGACTGCACGTCACCGAGTGGGGCTCCGGTCAGCCACTTCTCTTCGTCCACGGCAGCTTCGGCTTCGGCGAAGAGCATTGGACAGAGCAACGTCCGCTCAGCTCGCGGTGGAGATTGCTGCTCGTTGATCGGTGCGGCCATGGTCGAAGTCCTGACACTGGTCGTTCCGGCTGGAACGAACAGTCAGAAGATGTTGCGAATCTACTAGGCGATGGTGCGCACCTGGTCGGCCACTCTTACGGCGGAACTGTTGCGCTTCTGGCGGCTCTGCGACGACCGGCGGCCATCCACTCGCTGACTCTTATCGAGCCCAACACCATGGGACTGGCCCGCGACAATGTCGACGCTGCGGCGTTGATAGACCGCCTGTCGAGCGTGCTGTCGGAAATGGATCGCTCCGATCCAATGCGCGCTTACGTGGCTTGGAGAGCCGCGATCGGCTTCACATCCCAACCGGACGGGTTTACGGATATGGATCTAAAGTGCATCCGAGCGAGCCTCCAAGAGCCTCCTCCGTGGAAGGCCACCATCCCGCCGCTGCATCGCCAACCTTTCCCGGTGCTTGTCGTGCTTGGTGGCTGGCCCAGTGAAGATCCGCTTGTAGTAAGTACGGCGAGAGCCTTTCGAGCTGTTGGGGAGCGGCTCGCCGAGATACTTGGTGGTGAACTCGTGACGCTTCAAGACTCCTTCCACAACCCGCAGCTGCTTGGCGCGCCCTTCAATGATCGTTTGGAGGCATTTCTGCTGGCAGCAGAGTCCCGCCCTCATTGAGCTGCCGCGCGCGACCTACCCAGCGGCGCTACCCGGGTGTAGCCTCCGCTTCGCCGACGCGGTCCGCGAGGTTGCGCATGGCCGGCCCGAAATTCCTCATCAGGGACGTGAACGCGGCCGCAATCTCGGGCTCGCTCGCGCGCTCGACCGCTCCGCTCGCGGGGTTCAGACGACAGCTCTCCGACCATGCCGCGAGGTCGGATTCCGATGTCCGGGCGTACAGCCCGGACATGGCTGCGTAGGAGAACCGCAGGAGGTCGGAGGCGTTGCCGCTGAACGTGACCGGCGGAGTGAGCCGGTTCTTGTCGGCATCGTTGTCGCGGGTGGCCTCGATGAGTCCAAGCGTCGCTGCGCTCCAGGTAGCACCCGTGATCGCCACGTGCTGGATCGTGATCCGTTCGCCCGCGAAGATCGGTCGCGGCGTCGTCGGCCGCACTCCGGCCGCCGTGCAGTCCACGTGCAGGGTGTCGGGCTGAGTCGCCACCTCGCCGTGCTCGAGCTCGATTCGCCGGCTCTCGATGCCGCGGACTTTGCCCTGCCGCACGACGCGCTCAACTGTCCGCAGCGCATCCAGCTCACGTGGGCTGATGATCGGCCCGCGGTACACCTCGGGTTCGACGCCCGGGTCGATCCGCAGGAAGATGCCCCCTGCCTCCAGGCGATGCGCGAAATCCATGCCATCCTCGGCTCGGGCTGCGGCTTCCACCCAGTGCGCCTGCAGCTGCATGTAAGAGCCGACGAGCCGCAGCGGCTGGAACGATCCTCGGTCGAAGAGCCACGGGTCGCGGGGCCGAATCCATTGGATCCGGTCTGGATCAACGCCCCTGTCCAGGAGCCAGTTGCAGGTATCCATGGCCGTCTTGCCGGAGCCAATCACCGTGAAGCCGCCCGGAGGTGCGTCGACGTCGACCAGCCGGTTGGGCGCCACGAGGTGCACGCCGGCGGCGACTGAGTAAGAGGGCGTGTGGCGGGAAGGGATCTCCGACTCGATGTAGGTCGCGTCGACCAGCTTGCGCGCTCGGATCGTCGTCTGTTCACCTGTCAGAAGGGACATCACGTTGTGGCCGCCGGCGTCCTCGCCGCGGTAGTCGTGCAGGCCGAGGAAACGCACGCGGCCGGAAGGGAGGAGCTGCTCGTCAAGTACCCGGCTGAAGTAATCGCAGATCTCGTTCGCGTTGGCGCGTTCATAGAAACCCGAGTTGGGTCCCGACTCGTCGATTTGGTCGTGGCCGAGCGGTCGGGAGCTGACGCCATATACCGCCGACGGTTGGTGGAGGCGGACGAACGGGTATGCGTCGAGCCAGTGTCCGCCCGGCCGGTGCCGCCGGTCCACGAGCACCACCCGCGCGTCCGAAGCGGCGAGCAAGGAATCCGTGAACGCCATGGCGGACGCTCCGCCGCCCACCACCAGATAGTCGGTGTCGATCTCTAACACGTGCCCCCCTTCGGGCGTCGAATGTTAGCGGCACGCGGCTTCGGTGTCATCCCGGATGGAACGGCGGCTCCCGACCCGTCTGAAGGGCTTGGTCGAGAGTCGAACCCTCGGCGACTCCGTTGCCTTCAAAGGGGTGACCGAATAAGCTGGTCGACTAGCACGAAAGGAGCTTGACCATGACCACCACTGGTACGACCGACACGAAGGGCACCGGCCACTATGCCAAGGTCAACGGCCTCAACCTCTACTACGAGATCCACGGTGCCGGACGGCCGCTGATCCTGCTGCACGGCGGACTCATGTCGAACGAGACGTTCGGCCCAGTCCTACCGCAACTCGCGGAGCGCCACCAAGTCATCGCTCCGGACCTGCAAGGACACGGCCGGACCGCGGACATCGATCGACCAATCGACGTTCGGCTGATGGCCGACGACATCTCCGCCCTTATCGACCATCTGGGCCTGGAAACGCCGGACCTGGTCGGCTACTCGCTCGGCGGTGGCGTTGCGCTTCACACGGCTGCGAAGTACCCGGCCAAGGTTCGCAGGCTGGTCGCAGTCTCAGCGAACATCCGCCCTGACGCGATCTATGCGGAGATGCGAGTGCAGCAAGGCCAGGTCGGCGCGGCCGCCGCCGAGTTCATGAAAGACACGCCGATGTACCAGCTCTACCACAGGGTGGCACCACGTCCCGAGGACTTCCCAACACTGCTCGACAAGCTCGGCGCGTCGATGGCGAAGGACTTCGACTTCGCCGACGAGGTCCGCGGTCTCCAGGTGCCCACGCTCATCGTCGCCGCCGACGCCGACATGGCTCCGCCGAGCCACTACGTCGAGGTTTTCAAGCTGCTCGGCGGCGGTGTGCGCGATGGTGGCTGGATGGGCGAGGGCCGGCCGGCGGGCGGTCACGCACTTGCGATCTTGCCCGGCCTGACCCACTACAACATCGGCGCCTCGCCACTGCTCGCTGCGGTAGCCCTCGCCTTCCTCGACGACCAGCCGGCCTGATCACTCAGCGGAGGGATCGCAGGTGCCAGGCGGCGGCAACCTCTTGAGCCACCGCGCTGTTCAACGCTTCCTTATGCGTGAAGGCCCGCCAACAGCCGCAGCACCTGTGGTT
>VBKD01000070.1:3394-7893 GCA_005888075.1 Chloroflexota bacterium | reverse complement strand
AGCGATGCGGGCATCACATGGGAGACAGTGAGACTGCCGCATTATCTAACGACGCCTCAAGGTGGTGGTATGACGGTTCAGTTGGTCACGCTGCGACGGGGTTCGCCATGATCTGGACCGCACCGACACCCGATCCCAAGTTCTACCGAACTGAAGACAGGGGCCACACATTTCAGGCGTTTACGCCGCGGCTGCCTTAGTCGAGCTGGAATTCGTCGTGACGCAGGATCGGTATCCACGCGCCACCGGGTTCCTTTCCGTCGACCTCGACCTCGGGCCCGCCAACCATGAAGTCGGTGTGCGCGGCTGATTGATTCAAGCCCTCGGCGCGATCGGCTTCGTCCTCGACGCACTGCTTGAATCCCTGCCCAAAAGCGATGTGGCAGGTCGCGTTCTCGTCGAAGAGCGTGTTCCAGAACGTCAGGCCGAGCTTGCCCACCTCGGATGAGCCGTCGACCAGCGAAACCTCGCCAAGACGTGTGGCGCTGTCATCGGTGGCCAGCTGTGCCCTGATCGCCTCGGCGCCGGCGCTCGCCTGGACGCGCACGATCCGGCCTCCCTCGAACTCGAATTGCAGATCGCGAACCACGGTGCCGCGCAGGTCGAGCGGCCTGGTCGAGCGCAGCTTGCCCTCCGCACGCCGGCGGTCGGGCGTCGTGAAGATCTCCTCTGTTGGCAGGTTGGGGATGTGGGATACGCCGAACGCGGTCTCTGTCCCGGCGCTGATCCATCGCGAGCTCGGGAGCAGGCCGACCGTGAAGTCGGTACCAGGGCCTCGATAGCGCAAAGCATCGAGGTGTCTCTGATTGAGCGCCGCCGCAATGGTTCGCAGCCGTGCGGTGTGTTCGCGCCATGCGGCGACCGGATCGTCCCGGTCGAGGCGTACCGCCTTTTCCACCGCCCGCCATAGGGCCTCCACGTCAGGCTTGCCGAAGACCTGCTCGGCCCATCCCGCGCTTGGCGCCGCGATCAGGGTCCAGTTGACCGACCGATCGTTGATGATCCGACCCCATTCGGCGCCTACCTCGCGCGGGCGCCAGCGTCCAACCTTGCTCTCGTCGAGGTCCGCCAGAAGCATCGGTTCCGCGTCGGCCACGACCTGGATGTAGGCGCCGTTCTGCTGCGCGAGAGTTTTCAGCATCGTCAGATTCCAGGGCACTGCTTCGCCGACGGACGACTCCGGGCCGAGCTCGATCAAGGCTCGGGTGAAGTGTCGGTCCTGGTAATAGGGTTCCACGAGTCGCGCTCCGGCCCGATACGCGGCGCGGGCGATCTCTCGCATCAGAGGCGCGTGTTCGACGATGCCTGTGATCACCACAAGCTGGCCAGGTTGGACGTTGGCGCCGACCGAGACCGTAAGTTCCGCGTAGCGGCGGAGTCTTTCCTGTGGATCCATCGCCGCTTAGGCTACTGGTGCGGCGGAGAGGAGTTGAACCTCCACGTCCTTGCGGACACTAGCTCCTGAAACTAGCGCGTCTGCCATTCCGCCACCGCCGCAGGTGAGGCGAAGGGTCAGTATACCCAGCGCCAATTGATGCTCAGGACGGTTGTCCTGTGCACCGGCCAGACCGCCGATCAGCTCGCGACGAACAGCGTGTGCCAGGCGGCTTCGACCAGCTCCGGCGTGAGCTGCGGCCGGGCACCGCGCGCTGATGAGACGTCGACCAGGCGCTCCAGCAAGTCGCGTGGGTGGTTGCCGCGGAGAGGCCGCCCGCTGTACAGGCTGGAGATCATCTCGAGGGCGCCGGGATCGGGCGGGATGTTCAAGCGGCCACGCTCCCGTTCGAAGATGCGGCACCACATCTCCCACGTCGGGTCGGGCATCAGGACCTTGTAAGACAAGCGGCGCAGATAAGCCTCGTCGAGCAGCTCGGCCGGTTTCAAGTTGGTCGACAGGGCGACCTGGGCGCGGAACGGGACCTCGACCTTACGGCCGGTGGAGGAGAGGTTCATGTAGTCCGTGTCCTGCTCCAGAGGCACGAGGAGCCGGTCGAGGATCTGCTTTGGCGAGACCCTCTGCCGACCGAGGTCGTCGATGAGCAGCACGCCGCCGTTCGCCTTCACCTGCAGCGGCGCGCCGTAAGTCCGGCTGCCTTCCTCCCAGGTCGGATCGAACATCTCCAGCATGAACTCACCGCCCACCTGCACCAGCGGCCGGGCCACCCGCCGCCACCTTCGGTCGGCCGGCTGGTTCGGCTCCAGGCGATGGAGGGAGCCGTCGAAGATCGTCATCACCTCGCCGGCGCCTACGTCCAGGGCGACTGGGATCACGATGGGCCCGCCCAGCAGGCTGGGGATGCGCCTGGCCAGCGTGGTCTTGCCGTTGCCGGGAGCGCCATAAATGAAGATCGAGGATCGGGAGTTGACCGCCGCGCGCACGGCCTCGGTGACCCCCGGCGCCAGCTCGATTCCGCTCAGCGCGAGATTGACCTTGATCAGGTCCAGCGTGCCTGGCTTGGCGGCCTCGGCCAGCACTGCCTTGTATTCCTGCATGGAAACCGGCGCCGGACCGGAGTAGCGAGTGCTCGCAGCGGCGATCTCGTCGCTTCGCGCGCGCCCTTGCTTGGTGACCGAGTAGGCCATGCGCTCAGGCAGGGGGCGGCCGAGCCAAGGTCCGTTTTCGGAAGCAAGGCCAAGCGCGTCGAGCAGGTTCGACCCGGTCAGAGACTTCAGGATCGGCTCGATCGCGCTGAAAGGCAGGGCGAGGTGGTCGGCGACCTCGTAGCCCGTCATCCGTGTGGCGCCTCCGGCGATGCGCAGGACCATTCCCTCGATGAGCGTCCGGTTGATCTCAGGTGGCGGCGGCGGCTCGATCTGATGGGCGGGCGACGGCACCGCGGACGGAACCGGCCTGGGCTCGTCGACATGCTCGAGGACTGCCGCGAACAGCTTCTTGCCGAAGCGCGCGCGGTCGGCGTGATCGGGTGGCTCGCCTTCGCGGCGGCGGCTGATCCAGTCCGGAACCTCTTTGAAAACCACCGTGTTGCCGATAAGCAGCTGCACCACGTCGGGCTCGTCCACGCTCACGCGAACCGAGATCCTGATCATGTAGCCCTGGCTCTTCAGCGCGGCCCAGGTGCGCTCCCACGCCACATCGTTGTGTCCGGACCACGTCTGCCGGACGGTGCGGTCTCGCGCCAGCGTCACATCCTTGCGGTTCTGATAGCGGCGGCGGACGAGCTCGGTGACGTCCTTGTCGATGTCTTCCGCGACCAGCGCCGCCAGAGGTAGCGCGCGGTCGTCCACCGCGGGCCGGTTCTTGATCTCGAAGATGGTGTTCGCGGTCGGCGCGAGCGCCCGGATGACGCTGGCGTGACGCGGACAGAACGGCGTCCGCTCGATGAACTGGATGTGGCGCCGGCACCACCAGCTGTTGCACTTGCGCCCCGTCTGGTCGGTGTACGCGCAGGCCCAACCCCGGCGTTCCTGACAGTCGCTGTACGTGCAGACGCCGGCCGGTTTCTGTCCGTCGATACCGCGCGGCACGGTCTTGGGCTTCTCGACCTCCGATTCGATCCCGACCTCGGTCGAGATGATCTCGGCCGGCGGCTGCGCCGCACCCGGCTTGGGCATGTAGTGAAACGCGCCGGCGAACTCCTCGCAGCTCTGGAATCGCTCGCCGCGGTCCTTCGCCGTAGCCTTCCAGATGATCTCCATGATCGGCGAGGGGATCGCGGTCGACGCTCGCGGCCGGTCGAACACCTGTGAGTGGAGCACCGCGGGCAGCGGCCCGATGAAGGGTGGCTCGCCGTGCAGGAGCTCGTACAGGATCATGCCCAGCGAATAGATGTCGGCGGCCACGTCAACCGGTTCGCCCTTCACCTGCTCGGGCGCCATGTACGCGGGCGTGCCGACCATGCTGCCGGTCGCGGTCAAACGATGCTTGTCGTCGATTAGCTTCGAGATGCCGAAGTCGAGGATCTTGGTCTTGCCGCGGTTGGAGATCAGGATGTTGTCCGGCTTCAGGTCGCGGTGGACGATCTGGTAGTCGTGGGCGACGCCGACGGCTGAGAGCAGTTGCTGAATCAGGTCGACGGAGACGTCGACGCTGAAGCGCCCGTACTCGTCCAGCCAGGACCGCATCGAACGCCCCTCGACCCATTCCATGACAATGAAAAGGACCGGGCCGTCTTCGTCGAAGTCGTAGACGCGGACGATGCCGGGGTGGTTGAGCGCCGCGACGGTGGCCGCTTCACGGTGAAATCGCGAACGGAAGCTCTGGTCGCTCGAGTACTGCTCGGCAAGCACTTTGATGGCGACCGGAATCTCGAGCCTGGGGTGGGTCGACCGGTACACCACTCCCATCGCTCCTCGGCCGAGCTCGGCTTCGATGGGGTAGCGCCCTAACTGTGTTGTGCTCACCTTTACTTCTGTGGGGTTGTCAGTATGCCGTACAGCGCCCGGCAGGCAGCCTTAGCCCCTCCAATCTGGAGTGAAACGGACAGCACCATTCGCCAAACGTAACGTTGGGCTGCCTTCCCGCTTGCGGGGCCCCCCAA
>VBKD01000070.1:1027-3359 GCA_005888075.1 Chloroflexota bacterium | reverse complement strand
GCCCGAGGTCTTGGGCACCTCGTCGATGAACCGGACCTCGTCCGGCAGCCACCACTTCGCGACCTTGTCCCTCAGGAAATCGAGCACCTCTTCCTGGGTGACCTGGCCCTTGAACTCTGGCTTGGCCACCGCGTACACCACCGGCCGCTCGTCCCACTTGGGGTGGGAAAGCCCGATAACCGCGGCTTCGATGATCTTCGGATGGGACATGACCGCGTTCTCGAGCTCGACCGATGAGATCCACTCGCCACCGGACTTGATCACGTCCTTGGTGCGGTCGACGATCAGGATGTAGCCGTCGGGCTTGATCTTGGCCACGTCTCCTGTGCGGAACCAGCCGTCCTCGGTCAGCCGGTCGGGGTCGTAGCCGTTGTGATAACCCCGCGCGATCCATGGACCGCGCACCTGGATCTCGCCGAACGCGACGCCATCCCAGGGCAGCTCCTCGCCGGTCGCCGGGTCGGTGATCCGGATCTCGACTCCAGGAGCGACCCGGCCCTGCGTCAACCGCACCTCCATCTCGTCCTTGGGATCGATGCCCGATCGGACGTTGGCGACGCTGCCCAGCGGGGAGGTCTCGGTCATGCCCCAGGCGTGCACGATCCGCATGCCCAGAGCATCCATCTGCTCCATGAGAGCGCGCGGCACCGCTGACCCGCCGCACACGACCGTGCGCACCTTGGGCAGGCGCTTACCGCTCTCCTTCATGTAGGCGGCAAGTGCCAGCCAGACGGTGGGCACCCCGGCGAGGAAGGTCGCCTCCTCCTGCTCGGCCAGCTCAACCAGTGATTTGGGGTCGGCCGAGAAGCGGCCAGGGAAGATCACCTTGCTGCCCGCCATGCCCGCCGCGTAGGGCAGCCCCCAGCTGTTGGCGTGGAACATCGGCACCACGGGGAGCAGCGCGTCCTTCTCCACGATGCCGAGGTTTTCGGCCTGGAGCACGCCCATGGTGTGGATGAACTGGGACCGATGGGAGTAGACGACGCCCTTGGGGTTGCCGGTCGTGCCCGACGTGTAGCACATGCCCGCGGCCATGCGCTCGGACAGCTTCGGCCAGGGATAGTTCTCGCTCTCGGCCGCCAGGAGCGTCTCGTAGTCCAGCATGTCGGTGAGCCCGTTGGCTGACGCGGACGTGGGGGCAGGCGCCGTTTCGCTCATCAGCACGATGTGCTTGATGCTCGGGATCTTGCCCATAAGGGGCTTCAGAAGGGGAAGAGCGGCCTGATCGACAAATAAAACCTTGTCTTCCGCGTCATTGATGATGAATTCGAGATGCTGAGGAAACAGCCGAAGGTTCAGCGTGTGAATGACCGCGCCCATGCACGGAACTGCGAAGTACAGCTCCAGGTGCCGGTTGTTGTTGAACGCCAGGGTGGCCACTCGGTCCCCGGACTTGACGCCAAGCCGCTTCAGCACTCCGGCGAGGCGGTTGATGCGAGGCACCATCTCCCCGTAAGTGGTTCGATGCACCCCTTCGTCTCGCTTGGTGACGACTTCCTTGTGTTGGTGCAGTCGCTCAATCCGCCACAGCACGTGCTGCAGGCTGAGCTCATAGTCCTGCATCAAGCTCTCCACGGCCAACACCTCCCCCTTTCGTTGTGGACGGGCAGGGTCCAAGAAGGTCGATGGTAAGCCCGGCAGGCGTAGGATGCACGCCTGTGGTTGCTCGGGGTCGAGCCGACCTGCACATGCACACGACCTTCAGCGACGGCTGGCCGGAGCCTCACGAACTGGTTCTGCACGCCCGCCGTTCATCCCTCGACGTGATCGCCGTCACTGATCACGACACTATCGAAGGAGCTCTTCGCGCCGCCGAGCTCGCCGCCAGGTGGTCGAAGTTTCACGTCATCGTCGGCGAGGAGGTCTCGAGCCGGAACGGCCACATCGTCGGCTTGTTCCTCGAGCGACGTGTCCGGCCCGGCATGTCAGCCGCGGCGACGGTCCACGCGATTCACGATCAGGGCGGGCTCGCTGTGGCGGTACATCCTTTCTGGCGGACGGGAAAACGAACGCGAACCGGCCCGATCCACGGGGTCGGCTGGCTGGCTGCCGAGCTGGACTTCGATGCGATTGAGGTCGAGAACGCAACGCCCGGGTTCTACGTCTTCAACCAGCTGGCCCACCGATTGAGCATCGGGCTTGGCTCATCAGAGGTAGGCGGCTCGGACGCGCACATCCTCGACGCGGTTGGGCGGGCGCACACCGAGTTCCCGGGCAAGACGCCCGAAGCGCTTCGCGAGGCGATCACCGGCGGCACCACGAAGGCGAACCGCCGCCGGTACCGCCCCGTCGGGTTGATGCGTTACGCGGCGTGGGGGTTGAACCACCAGCG
>VBKD01000070.1:0-969 GCA_005888075.1 Chloroflexota bacterium | reverse complement strand
CTTTGCTGTCGATGGCGTATGAGTGAGGCGACCGGTAAAATCAACCGGCTGCAGCCGGGCGGCTGGCGGAACTGGTAGACGCGCACGTTTGAGGGGCGTGTGGGGTAACCCATCCGGGTTCGAGTCCCGGGTCGCCCACCACCTGACAGCCATGACCGAGATCCGGAAATCCTGGTCGCGATCGATGGGAACCATCCGCAGGTTCAGGCTCACCGTGCAAACTTAGTCGGTGGCCGACGGCAGTCAGCCGGGTGCGAAACCGCATCTGGATCCCAAGACAGAGTTTCGACAGCTGTACGACCAGGAGTACACCTCGGTCTACCGCTCCATCCGAGCCGTCGTGCTGGACTCCGCCGCCGCCGAAGATCTCACGCAAGAGACCTTCGTCCGCGCCTATCGCGCGCGACACCGGTACACGCCGACCGCGCCCCCCGGCGCCTGGCTTCGACGCATCGGCATCAACCTGGCGATCTCCTACCTGCGACGCCAGAAGCTGGCGCGATTTCTGCCCGCCAGGCTTTACGTCACGCCGGACCGGAGGGACTACGACCGAGCCGAAGCGCGGGACGTGGTGAGCAAAGCCCTCGCCACATTGAGCCCAAAGCTGAGGGCGGCCGTCATCCTCCATTACTACGAAGGATTGACGCGCGATGAGATCGCCTTAGTGCTCGGCGTGCCGGCCGGTACCGTCGCCTCGAGGATCGCCAAAGCGGTCGCCATCATGAGAAAAACGATGGGCAGCGATCAGCAAGCAGATGCCGAGCGTTCGAGAAGTGAAGGTGCCTTACGTGAGCGATAACGCCACACAGGGAGGGTCTCCCACGCCCTCCGAATCGGACCTCACCCGGATCATCCGGGCAGAGGTCGACGGCTGGAAGCCGCGGCGCGGCCCAGACTGGTCAGACCTCCTCATCCGGGTCGCAGGAGTAGGTCCGTCCCCATGGGTCGTCTACACCACGGCGAGTGCCG
>VBKD01000091.1 GCA_005888075.1 Chloroflexota bacterium | reverse complement strand
CGCCGAGGTCACCGGTCTGGCGGTTCAGCTTGGTCACCTCGTCCTTCGGGACCGAGTAGGCGCTTGCGATGGCGGTGATGAGCAGCCTCTCGCCCAGGCCGATTTCAACCGGCACGAAAAACGGCGCAAGCCGCCCCTGGATGAGATACGTGATCGGCTCGAGCTCGTCCACCGAACAGGCCCGGTACACATCGGACAGAATGCGGACCAGCTCGTTCCGGCTGCTAGTGGCTTCCATCTGGTCCAGGTTCGTGGCCAGGTCGACGAACTTCACGGCTGTTCACGTTAGTCAGTTGAGGTTCGTCCCGAATTAGGGGAGTTGCCACCGAGCCCGTGATGCGGGACCGGATTCAGGCCAAATCTGCCCTACCCGGCCGACCCTTGAATCGCGACGGCTTGAGCCACTCCTTCAACTCGACGATGGCATCCTGCTGGACCCCCAGCTCGCTGAGCAGTCCAAGCGAGATCGCGGACTGGAAGGAAACGAGCGGCACTCCGTAATGCTCCGCCACCCTCTGGAGGCTACGGGTCCGGTTCGGCGCTGGGTCGTTCGAGACGTCGTCGCCAGGTCGATGCAGCTTGCGGCGCAAACGGCGCCAGAGCCTCTCAAAGGGAGCCGACGTTATTTCATCCGTAAAGAGGCAGGTGATCGTCGCCATCTCGGCTCGGAAGCCTTCACTGCCGTGTACGGCGACTGTTCCGAACGTCGCGACCAACCCAATCACCGCGCCGGCGGCAGGTCTCACCGAAGCAAGGCGAATGGCCGCGATCGGGCTGTTCAGCGCCCAGAACCCGCATCTGCATCCCATCCCTGGCGCCTCGGGACATCGATACACACGATCCGCGAGACAGACCGCGGTGTTCTCTCCGGGCTGCCAGACATTCTCGACTGCCCATGACCAGAGCTGGTCCTCCCTTACCTTCCAGAGACGCCACCCGACAACGGGTTCCGAATCGGTCGCGCTCATCCGCCTTGCCGTGCCGGTTCGGGCTGCTGGGTGGGGGCTTTGTCCGGGTCGTGCCGTGGCGCGCTGGGTTGTGAGTCGGGTTCGGCCGGCAACCGCAGCGGCCTGGGCCGCGGCACGTGGATCCGCTTGGTCTCGGGGGTCTCGAGTCCCATTTCGAGCCGTGCGAACTTGCGGTATATCGAGAGGTACCTTGCCACCAAAGCGACTGCTCCTACTTATTGCAGTCTGCCACTAATGGGGACCGTCAGTCACCCCAGAACTGGGGCTGAGCCGGCCGGCAGGGTCTGATGCCGGGGTGTAACCTCAGAAGTAGGAGGGTATCGATGCGTTTCGAGAGTTTCTCCTTCGGCTCCATCAGGATCGATGGCGTGACCTATGAGCACGACCTGGTCATCGACCGGGGCGAGATTCGGAAGCGAAAGAAGAAGGCCTCCAAGCAGTTTCGGGATGGTTATGGCCACACGCCGCTTTCGGCCAAAGAAGACATCCCCTGGCGCTGCCGCCGGCTGGTGGTGGGAACCGGAGCCGACGGCGGGTTGCCGGTGATGGACGAGGTGCGAAAGGAGGCCCAAGTCCGGAAGGTGGAGCTCGTGAACCTGCCGACCCAAGATGCCATCGCCGTCCTGAAGGGCAGCGGCAAGGACACCAACGCCATCCTGCACGTGACCTGCTGAGCCCCAAATTCCTGGCTGCGGGCAAAACCGGCCCTTGCGGAACTCTTTAGAACGGAGTACCGTCAGAAGTGGCCCCAAGGGACACGTTCAATGGAGTCGAAGTTGGTCGCAAGACCTGTTTCGAAGCCAAAGAGGCGATCCGTTGGGGTCACTTTTTTTGAAGGCGAGGGCTTAGCAACTTCGCCCATACGTCGAAACCCCCAGACACGCTGTTGATGGCAGAGAAACTCGCGGTGATGGCCACCTCACCCGCCGACTATCAGCGTCTCGGGCTCTCGCCCACCTCGATCGCGCCGTGGGAGGATGGGGCACGAACCGACGCCTCAGCCGGTACCTACGAATGGTGGTATTTCGACGCCCACCTCGCCGACGGGGCGAAGCTGGTGATCTCCTTCATGGACAAGGACATCGCCGAGCCGCAGAAGCCGTTGTCGCCGCTGCTTCGACTGAATCTCGAACTACCCGACGGTCGCATATTCGAGAAGCTCGTGCGCTATCCGCGCGACGAATGGTCGGCGGCCAAGGACCATGCGGATGTGCACCTCGGCGATAACCGATTCACCGGCGACCTCCACCAGTATCGGATCCAGGCCAAGGCGGAGGAGATCTCGGTAGACGTCAACTTGACCGGTCAGGTTCCCCCGTGGCGTCCATCGTCCGGATACATGCTGTTCGGCGCCGATCGGTCTCTGGAATTTGCCTGGCTTCCCTCGGTGCCACAGGGCGCCGCAACCGTCACCTACTCAATAGGCAGCGAGAAGCATGAGACGACGGGGGTCGGCTATCACGACCACAACTGGGGCAACGTGGGACTGATGAAGGTGGTGCACGACTGGTACTGGGCTCGCGGTCAGGCCGGTCCGTATACGGTGATCGCGTCGTATATCACCTCGTCCGAGCAGTTCGGTTTGGAGCCGCTTCCGATTTTCATGCTCGCCCGCGACAACGTCGTGATTGGCGACAACCCAGCCAAGGTCACCTTTGAGCGGGAAGGCATCTACACCGATCAGAAGACGGGTAAACCCGTCGCGAAGACGACTCGCTACACGTATCAGGACGGCGAGGATCGGTACGTGGTGTCCTTTACCCGCAGCCACGACCTGTCGACAACCCGGATGGTGGACAGCATCAAGGGCATCCAACGCATCGCCGCCAAGCTGATGCACTTCGACGGCGCCTACCTCCGATTCGCCGGTGACCTCGAGATCTCACGATATCGGGGCGCTGAGCTCGTCGAGGCCCACAAGGACGACGCGATCTGGGAGCTCATGTACTTCGGCCACGCTCGCTGATTCGAAAGCGAGAAAGGCCGCCGGGTGCCGTAAGATGCAACCATGAAGTTGCATGACACCACGGACCGTATCGAGAAGGAAATCGTTCTGCGCGCACCTCAGTCACGGGTCTGGCGCGCTCTCACCGACGCCGACGAGTTCGGCGCCTGGTTCGGCATCAAGCTCGAGGGTGCCTTCGCACCAGGCGCGCGTGTCCGTGGCCACCTGACGGCGCCCTCTTGGGAGCACGTGACCGTCGACTTCGAGATCGAGCGGATGGATCCGGAGAGCCGGCTGTCGTATCGCTGGCATCCATACCCGATCGATCCCACGGTGGACTACTCGAGCGAGCCAACCACCCTGGTCGAGTTCCAACTCGAGGAGATCGCTGGAGGCACCCAGCTCAGGGTGGTCGAGTCAGGCTTCGATCGCATTCCGCCGGCACGGCGTGCAGAAGCGTTTCGTGTGAACGACGCGGGCTGGGTGGAGCAGCTCGAGAACATCGCGCGATATGTCGCTCAATAGCGCACTCCGGCGCGAGGTTTCCCGGACGGCGCCGATCTTTGCGGCGCTCGGTGACGAGACCCGGCTACAGCTGGTGGCCCGACTCAGCTCCGATGGCCCTCTCTCGATTACGCGGCTAGCCGCCGGGTCTGCTGTCACGCGCCAGGCCGTTACCAAGCACCTGAACGTGCTCGCCACGGCTGGGCTCGTCTCGGATGTGCGGCGCGGCCGAGAGCGCATCTGGGAATTCGAGCCGAAACAGGTAGAAGCAGCGCGAATCTATCTCGAACACGTCTCGAAGCGGTGGGACGAAGCACTCGACCGTCTGAAGAAATTCGTTGAGGAATAAAGGAACGAGACCAAGTCATGAATCAGCGATCGGACCGTACGCCTGACCGGCAGGCGAGGTCAAACGTACGCAGTGGCCAACAGCTCGATCCCGGTGAGCTGCGCGTCTGGCTGGTCGCCGAGGTATCTCTGGACCAGCTCGCGCGGCCCGACCTGATCGACGCGCACGAAACCGCTCTGGCGCAGCAGCCGGTCGAACTCGTCTGGACGAAACAGGCTGACA
>VBKD01000090.1 GCA_005888075.1 Chloroflexota bacterium | reverse complement strand
TAGCGGCTCGGTCTAGAGCAGCAGCTCGATCTCTTCGGCCATTCCTCGCTCTCGGGCCACCTTCAGCACGGCCGAGGCGGCGGCAAGATCCCACAACGCCACGCCGTGGGATTCGAAGAGCGTGATTCCCGGCGTCTCCGGCGGCGCCCACTTGCCGGCAACCACATTGCCGAGCTCGACTGCCCGCGACCAATCGAACTTCCCGGCCTCGTGGGCCTGGATCAAGTCGCCGCTGTCCAGCTGAGCGGCCGCCAGCTGATCCACGACGACGGTCTGGGCGCGTTCGACAAGCTCGGGTGGTATCTCGGCGCGCTGGCGGAAGTTCGAGCCGGCGGCGGCGACCAGCGCGTGCGGCTCGACCCATTCGGCCTTGATGACGGGGGAGTGGCTGGTGGTGATGGTGACCACCACGTCCGCCCCGCGGACGGCCGACTCGGCGGTGCCGGCCGCGACGGCTTTGATGCCCAGCTGCTCTTCCTGCTCCCTGGCGAACTCCACCCGTCGCTCCGCCGAACGGCTGAAGACGCGCAGCTCCTTGATTTCGATGACCCGCGAGAGAGCCAGAGCCTGGGTGGCGGCCTGCCAGCCGGCGCCGATCAGCGCGACCGTGGCCGGACCACGCGGCCCGAGCTTCTTGGTGGCGACCGCGGTCGCGGCGCCTGTCCTGTAGCTGCCGAGGAAGTCGGCCTCGATCAGGGCCTGGAGCGATCCGTCCAGACCGAAGATGACGACCAGGAATCGGGCGCGGCCGTTGGTGACCGTGTACGCCTTCAACCCGGTGCACCCGCCGCCCGGGAAGGACGCAAACATGACGTTCAGCAGCCCGCCAGGAGGAAAGAGCCGTCGCCGCGGCTCGTTTTGGGCGATCCCTTCGCCCAGCTCCCTCATCGACGACTCGACGGCGGCGAGGACGTCGTCCATCTCGATGAGCTCCTGAACATCGGATTCGCGCAGGATCAGAGCCACGGCAGGGAGAATAGCGACCTATGGCCAAGGCCACCTTCGACATCGGCCTCATCGGACTCGGCACCGTCGGCTCGCAGGTGGCCGAGCGGATGCTGCTGTGGGGCCGGCAGCTGTCCCGAAGAGCCGGGGTGGAGCTGTGCCTGCGCCGGGTCCTGGTCCGCGACATCAACAAGCGACGGTCGATCGAGATCTCGCCCGAGCTGCTGACGGCCGATCCCTCCGCAATTCTCGACGACCCCTCGATTGACGTTCTCATCGAGGTCGCGGGCGGCAATGAGCCCATGCATTCGTACCTCGAGCGCGCGATCCTGGCAGGCAAGCATGTGATCACGGCCAACAAGGTCGTCATGGCGACCCACGGCCCCGAGCTGCTCGACCTGGCCGCAGAAAAGAACGTCGACGTCTATTTCGAGGCGGCCGTCGGAGGCGGGATCCCGCTGATCAGCGCATTCCGCACCGACCTTCAGGCCAATCGAATCGAACGCGTCTCGGCAGTCATCAACGGAACCACGAACTATGTGCTGGGGCGCATGGCATCGGCCGGGATCTCGCTCAAGGAAGCGGTGAGCGAGGCGCAGGTGGCGGGGTTTGCCGAGGCTGATCCCTCCGACGATATCGGCGGCTTCGACGCCGCCTACAAGCTCGCCATCCTCGCCTCGATCGCCTACGAGATCAAGGTCCGCCCGCAGGAGATCTACCGCGAGGGTATCGAGGGCGTGGAGCCGGTCGATTTTCGCTACGCGCGTGAGCTCGGCTACGCGATCAAGCTCGTCGCGCACACGCAGCGCCATCCCGGCCGCGTCGAGGCGCGCGTGCATCCCGCGATGGTGCCCCTCGACCATCCGCTGGCTCGCGTCGAGGGAGCTGAGAACGCGGTGTTCGTCGAAGGCGACCTCGTTGGACAGGTCCAGCTGATCGGCCAGGGAGCCGGCGGGCGGCCCACCGCATCCGCGGTCGTCGGAGATCTCGTCGACCTTGCTCGTTCGATCCGGCGCGGGGTGCAAACCCGTCCCTCGTTCAGCTTCGACGACCGCATCGGCGTGATCCCGATGGGCGAGGTGGAGACGCGCGCCTACTACCGCATACGGGTCGATGACCGGGCGGGCGTGCTGGCGGCGATCAGCCGGGTCTTCGCGGAAGAGGGTGTGAGCATCTCGAGCGTCATCCAGAAGGATGCGTGGGTCCAGGATCACACCGCGGAGCTGGTTGTGACGACCCATCCATCGCGCGACTCAAACCTTCAGCGGACTCGTGAGCGGATCGCAGAGCTGGATACCGTCCGCGCAGTCTCGTCTTTCCTGCGCGTCTTTTAGATTCGGTTATGGGCGTCATCGCTCGCTACCGCGAGCATCTGCCTGTGGGACCGGAGACACCGGAGGTCGACCTCAACGAGGGATCGACTCCGTTGGTGCCGAGCCGCAACATCGCGGGCGCGCTCGGCCTGAAGCGTCTGTTCTTCAAGTACGAGGGCCTCAACCCGACGGGCTCGTTCAAAGACCGAGGCATGGTCGTCGCGGTGGCCAAGGCCCTGGAGCGGGGCAGTCGGGTTTTCATCTGCGCCTCCACCGGCAACACCTCGGCCTCGATGGCCGCGTACGCGGCGCGGACCGGCGCTCGCGCGATCGTCGTCGTTCCGTCTGGCGAGATCGCTTTGAACAAGCTGTCGCAGGCATTGATGTATGGGGCCAAGGTCATCGCGCTGAAGGGGAATTTCGACACGGCGCTCGAGACCGTCAGAGACCTGAGCACCAACTACCCTGTGGCCCTCATGAATTCGGTCAATCCCAACCGAATCGAGGGTCAGAAGACCGCAGCATTCGAGATTGTGGACGAGCTCGGCGATGCGCCGGACTATCTGGTGCTCCCGGTGGGCAACGCGGGCAACATCACCGCTTACTGGAAAGGTTTCCGCGAGTATCGCGCCGCGGGCCGCGCCACATGCCTGCCACGCATGGTCGGCGCGCAGGCTGAAGGCGCCGCACCGATCGTGCAGGGTCACCCGGTCGCCAATCCGATGACGGTGGCGTCCGCGATCCGGATTGGAAACCCGGCGTCGTGGGAGGGAGCGACATCGGCGCGCGATGAATCTGGCGGCATGATCGCGGCGGTCACCGACACCGAGATCCTTTCCGCTCAGATCCGTCTCGCCAACACAGAGGGACTTTTTGCCGAGCCCGCCTCCGCGGCGCCGCTCGCGCTTCTGTTCAGGCTCGTCCGCGAAGGCAAGATCGACAAGGACGCCACCACCGTCGTGGTGCTGACCGGTTCTGGCCTCAAGGACCCCGATGCGGCGCTGAAGAACGTCCAACCGCCCATCGAGCTGGACGGTGACGCGCGGGCACTCGCTAAGGTCTTGAAGCTGTGATGAGCGCAGGCGGCTGATGCGGATCAAAGTGCCGGCCTCGATCGCCAACCTCGGTCCAGGCTTCGACTGCATGGCCATGGCGATCGACCTCTGGTTGGAGGTCGAGGCCGGCGAGGCTGATAAACCCACGTGGGACTACGAAGGCGAGGGCGCCGACTACCTGTACGCGCACGAGAACCCTTTCACGCGACTGATGATGAAAGGGCGGGTCCGAAGTGAGATCCCGATGGGCGTCGGATTGGGCAGCAGCGCAGCCGCCAGGCTTGCCGCGTCCGCGCTCAGCAGTCCGTGGGATGTGAAGAGCCACGTCGTCAACGCGGGCAAACGTGAAGGCCACATCGACAATGTCGCCGCCGCGGCATCAGGCGGCATCCGAATCGTCTCCGAGCACGTCGATGAGAAGCTGCCGAACCCGGGCTGGGGCATTGCCGTCTTCGTCTCGCACCAACCCGTGCCGACCGAAAAGGCTCGAGCTGTGCTGCCCGACTCTGTCCCGATGGGCGATGCATCTTTCAATGCCGCGCGCACGGCGCTTCTGGTGCGGGCCATCATTTCGAAGCGGCCGTCACTCCTGGGCGAAGCGCTTCGCGATCGCCTCCACCAGCCGCATCGCTTGCAGCTGTATCCGTGGACGGAAGAAGTGATGATGGTCGCCGAAGCAGCGGGTGCATACGGAGCCGCGATGTGTGGCGCTGGACCCAGCGTTTTCGCCTTCTGCGCGCCGTCGCAGGCTCCACGCATCGCGAGGGCGATGGAGGAATCGCATCCACTTCGCGGTCGCGCGCTGGTGACCCGCATTTCCGACAAGGGCATGTTCCGCACCCTGTGATCGTCCAGAAGTACGGCGGCACCTCGGTAGGCTCAGCCGCGCGCATCCGGCGGGTGAGCAGTCGTATAGCTGAAACGGTGGCAAGCGGAGAGCAGGTCGTCGCCGTGGTTTCGGCCATGGGCCACACAACTGATCGACTGATCGCGCTCGCCGAGAGCATCAACCCCGAGCCCCCAGCGCGGGAGCTGGACATGCTGGTGGCCAATGGCGAGACCATCACGGCGCCGCTCGTGGCGATGTGCCTCCAGGGCATGGGAGTGCCCGCCGTCTCGCTCTCCGGATTGCAGGCCGGAGTCCGTACGAGCGCGCAGCACTCGAGGGCTCGCATCCGTGATATCAAGCCCGACCGCATCCTCGAGGCGCTGCGCGAGGGCAAGGTGCCCGTGATCGCCGGGTTCCAGGGCGTGACGGAAGACGGCGAGGTGACGACGCTGGGACGAGGCGGGTCTGACACGACCGCGGTCGCGCTGGCGGCCGCGCTGAAGGCCACGGCGTGCGAGATCTACACCGACGTGGACGGCATCTACACCGCCGACCCGCGGGTCGTGAAGTCGGCGAGCAAGCTGAGTCACATCCAGTACGACGAGATGCTCGAGCTGGCGGCGGTGGGTGCGAAGGTGATGCATCCTCGCGCGGTGGAGATCGGTGAGCTTTACGGAGTCCCGATCCACGTGCGCTCTAGCTTCAACAGGGGCGCCGGTACGATGATCGTCGCCCAGGTCCCGATGGAAGAGAG
>VBKD01000089.1 GCA_005888075.1 Chloroflexota bacterium | reverse complement strand
GGCGAAGTACTGCATGCCCCTCTTCGGATGAACGGTGATGCCAATCCTCGGGCGGCCATCCTTCAAGCTCACCGAAGTAGGATCTCATTGTGGCGACAGAGACCGTCAAGGCCCTCACCGCGGAGGAGATCACCGAGCTCTGCCTCCGCCACACGCTGTACGACTGGAGCGCCCAGGCGGGGCTCCAGCCGATGGCCGTGGCGAGCGGCAAGAGCGTCCACTTCACCACGGTCGACGGACGTCGTTTCATCGACTTCAACAGCCAGCTGATGTGCATCAACGCGGGCTACGGTGACCGCCGGATCATCGATGCGATCAAGGACCAGGCCGAAAAGCTCGCATACATCGGGCCGTTCATGGCTCATGAGCCACGGGCGCGACTGGCGCAGAAGCTGGCTCAACTACTTCCGGGCGACATCGACAAGGTCTTCTTCACGCTGGGCGGCGCTGACGCCAACGAGAACGCGATCAAGATCGCGCGCGCGGTCACCGGCCGGCCAAAGATCCTCGCCCGTTACCGCTCCTATCACGGGTCGACCGGAAACGCGATCCAGGCCACGGGTGACCCGCGTCGCTGGGCGAACGAAGTGGGCGGGTCAGGCCTCGTACATGTGCTCGACCCTTACCACGGCATTCAGCGCGGGTGGGACACCGCGGATGAGGCGCTGGCCACGCTGGAGGAAACGATTCAACTGGAAGGGCCGCCGACCATCGCGGCCTTCATCCTCGAGCCGATCACGGGCACGAATGGGGTGTTGATTCCGCCCGATGGATACATGCAAGGCGTGCGCGAGCTGTGCGATCGGTACGGCATCTTGCTGATCTGTGACGAGGTGATGACCGGGTTCGGCCGGACCGGACGATGGTTCGCGGTGGACCACTGGGACGTCGTGCCTGACCTGATCACGCTCGCGAAGGGACTGACGAGCAGCTACGTGCCGCTCGGCGCGGTGGGGATGCGGCCCAAGGTTGCCGCGTACTTCGACGACCACGTCTTCTATGGCGGCCTCACCTACAACAGCCACCCATTGGCGTGCGCCGCGGCGCTTGGCACTCTGCGGGCCTATGAAGAGGACGATATGGTCGGCAACGCGAAACGTTTGGGCGCCGTGCTGGCGAGCCGGCACAAGAAGCTGCAGGAACGTCACCCGTGCGTGGGTGCGGTGCGCTCGATCGGATTGTTCGGCGCGATCGAGCTGGTGCGCGACCGAGGCACGTTGGAGCCGCTCGCGCCATTCAACGGGACATCACCGGAGATGAAGGCGATCAGCCAGGCGATGCTGGAGGCGGGGATGTTCACCTTCGTGCGCTGGAACACGATCATGACCAACCCGCCTTTGTGCGTCACGGAGGCTGAGCTGGACGAGGGCTTTGAGATCCTCGACACGGTCCTTGAGATCGGCGACCGCGCAGTCCGAAACTAGCTTCGAGGAGCTCCGCGCCGGGCAGCTGAAGAAGCTGCGGGCCGGCGTCTCGGACGTACTGAAGACCAATGAGTTCTGGCGCGACAGGCTCCACGACGTTCATGGGTGGGATGACTTCGAACGGCTGCCGCTGACCAGAAAATCAGAGTTGCTCGCCGACCAGGAGGCTCATCCACCGTACGGAACCAACCTCACCTATCCGATGGAGCGATACGTCCGTCTCCATCAAACCTCCGGCTCTAGCGGGGACCGGCCGCTGCGCTGGCTCGACACCGCCGACTCATGGGATTGGTGGCTGCGAATCTGGGCAGACCACGTATACGGAGCCGCGGGGGTTGATGCGGGCGATCGCATCTTTTTCGCGTTCTCGTTCGGCCCGTTCATCGGATTCTGGTCCGCGTTTGGGGGCGCCCAGCGCCTCGGCGCTCTTTGCGTGTCGGGCGGAGGGATGACCAGCGAGCAGCGGCTGCGCACGATGCTCGAGCTTCAGGCGACGGCGCTCCTGTGCACCCCGACGTACGCGCTGCGACTGGCGGAGATCGCGAAGGATCTTGGGCTCGATCTTCCAGGCTCGGAGATCAAGGTGACCATCCACGCCGGGGAACCGGGCGCCAGCATCCCGGCGACTCGCGCCGCGATCGAATCGGCCTACTCAGCGCCGTGTTTCGACCACACCGGCATGACCGAGCTCGGACCTACCGGCGTCAGCTGCTCGCAGCGAGACGGGATTCACGTCATCGAGTCGGAGTTCATCTTCGAGGTGATCGACCAAAACGGGCTCGCGGCATCAGAAGGCGAGCTCGTCGCCACCAACCTTGGTCGCTGGGGAATGCCGCTGATCCGCTACCGGACGGGAGATCGCGTACACGTCTCGCGAACGCCGTGCTCGTGTGGCAGCCCGTTCATGAAGCTGCTCGGCGGAATCCGCGGCCGGGTCGACGACATGTTCACCGTACGCGGCGTCAACCTCTATCCATCGCAGGTCGAGGACATCGTGCGGCGACACCCCCAGGTGGTCGAGTTCGTCATCGAGCACCGACGCGTCCGGCAGATGGACGAGGTGTCGTTGCTGGTGGAGATGGATGGCGAGGACTCGTCGACCGAGCGCCTCGAGGCAGACCTTCGTCAGGCGCTTGGCGTGCGCCTCGGCTGCCGGATGGTTGAACGCGGCACGTTGCCCCGCTCCGAGGTCAAGTCCAGGCGAATCTTGCGTGTCGATTGAAGTTGCTCGTTGGCTTTGACGACCGCGCTCAGCAGCCGAAGCAGCTCGCTGCGCTCTTTCGCGTCAAGAGGACCGACCAGCCTCTCGGTCATCATGCGGGTGCGAGGAATCAGCTGTTGCAAGGAGTAGAGGCCTTTCGGGGTAAGCGTGATTTTCTTGCGGCGGCCGTCGCGCGTGTCGCGCTCCGTGCTGATCAAGCCCCGAGCGCCGAGCCGCGAGACCACTTCCGCCATGGTCGAGCGGTCGAGTGAGATGCGCTGGCCAAGCGTGCCTTGATCGAGCCTTGGTTCGCGATATAGAGCGTTCAGCGCAGCGAACTGTGGCGATGTGATCGTGTGCGAGACCTCTTGGTCCCACAGCAAGTTCATCGTCTGCAGAGCGCGCCGCAGCAGATGACCAGGGTGCTGCATGAGGTCTTCGGGCGGGTGCGTCGACCTGTCCCCGTTGCCCTTCATGCTTTCTGTTTCACAGCGCCGACTTCGACGACCTGATAGCCGACAGGCAGCAGGCGAAGGCCGAGTCGCTCTTCGATCGTGCCCCACAGCCCGCGCGGCAGCAGAAGGGCAAACAGCGCGGCCGTTGCCCCCAGACCGACCAGGTACCAGGGGCCGCCCTGCGTGAAGGTGGTCTGGATCGCGAACAGCAAGATGGCGCCCAGGATAGGGCCCTCGAAAGTGCCAAGGCCGCCAACGAGGACCATGAAAATCATGTAAGCCGACCACTGCACGCTGAAAACTGAACCCGGTTCGATGAACAGTGTGTTGGCGACGATCAGAACTCCCGCCGCACCGCAGCCCAGGCCGGCAAGCACGAAAAGCAAACGCTTTCGAGCGGCCACATGAACGCCGAGGGACCGTGCCGCGTCCTCGTCGTCACGGATGGCTTGGAGCGAGGCCCCGAGTGGTGAGCGCAACAAATAGAAGAGGGCGCCAAGAAAGATCACCGTGAAAGCCAGCGCCAGCCAGAAGGTGTACGCCTGCCGGAAGTTCGGCTCGAACTGGTTCATCTGGATGAGAGAGATGCCCGTGCCGGCTCCGAGATCCTTGTCGAACCTCACCACGATCGAGAAAACCTCGGCGATCACCCACATGCCAATCGCGAACTGAGCTGCTCGCAGTCGCAGGGCGAAGAGCGAGATCGGCACCGAGACGGCGCCCGCGACAAGGGTCGCAACGACCATCGCCACGTACGGCGTCACACCGAGGCCGGCAAAGAACACGGTCGCATATGCCCCGATGCCGATGAAGGCCTGCTGGCCGATGGAGAGCAATCCTCCATAGCCGGCCAGCGCGTTCCACATCGTGGCCAGGAGGACAAGGATCAGAAGGTTGGTCAGCTTCTGAACGACATCGGATTCGAACACCAAGGGCACGAAAGCCAGTGCGATCGCCAGCGCGCCCGTCCCCGCAGTGAACAGACTGGACATGCGCGTCCAGCGCTGGACTCGTTGGCTCATCGAACTGGCCTCAGGATCGCTCGACCGCCGCCGAACCGGACGATGAGCACCGCAAGAAACAGAAGATGGCCCGCCATGACGGAGAACTGTGGGTGGATTTGGGCGCCAAGGGTTTGGGCGACTCCCAACGCGATGCCGCCGATCAGCGTTCCCCACAGGTTGCCCATGCCTCCGATGACAACCGCCTCGAACGCAAAAATCAGCTGCGTCGGACCGCTGATCGGATCGAAGACAGACCGGATGGCGAGGAACAGTCCACCGAGCGCCGCGATCGCCACAGCCAACGCGGTCGCCCGCGCATAGACGCCGCGGCTGTCGATGCCGACCAGCTCCGCGGCGTCGGCATCTTCCGCAGTCGCTCTCATCGCCCAGCCTGCCCGCGTGCTGGAGAGGAAGACGTGCAGGGCGCCGAAGAGCAGCAGCGCGACGACGAGGATGACCATGCCGAGCGCGGAAACGGTGAGCCCCCTCGTCACCTGCCAGCTGGCCGTGGTTATCGCGCCGGTGCTTCCGCCCAGCGAACGAACGTCGGGCGAGAACGCGAGCAGCAGCAGGTTCTGGATCACGATCGAGAGGCCGAATGTGGCTAGCAGCGGGGTGAGGACCCCGGATTTGAGGCTGCGCTCGAGCACCGTCAGGTGAAGCACGTAGCCGAGGGCGATCATGACCGGGGGCCAGGTTGATGATTCTCATCACACCGAACATCACGGACAGACCGCAGGCGATCACCGCGTAAAACGCGCCGAGGAAGATGCCCTGCAGGACGGCGTTGGCGATGGTCATGCCGAAGCGCTTCCTGAGGCCGGTCGCCGCAAGCCGAAGTAAGCACCAACCACCTGGTTGCGGTCGAGCGAACGAGCCTCGCCCTGCAGCACGATGCGGCCTTCGAGCATGCAGGTGACTCGATCGGACACCTTGAGCGCACGCGTCAGGTCTTGCTCGACGAGCACGACGGTGGCGCCTTCCTGGAGTATGTCGATCAGCGAGCGGTAGACCGCATCTACGACAATCGGCGCCAACCCGAGCGACACCTCGTCGAGCAGTAGCAATCTCGGATTGGTCATCAAAGCGCGGCCGATGGCGACCGCCTGCTGCTCTCCGCCCGAAAGTGTCGAGGCGGGCATATGACGGCGGGGCTGCAGGATCGGGAAGACCTCGAGGACAGACTTCATGTTCCACCGCCCAGTGCTGTTGCGCGCCGCGGCGATGCGTAAGTTCTCTTCAACGGTCAGGGTCGGGAAGAGTCGGCGGCCTTCGGGCACCAACGCGATGCCCAGTGCGACCCGACGGTGAGCGGGCAGAGAGGTGATGTCGACGCCATCGAGCGTGACGCGACCAGCGTGCGGCTTGTGCGCGCCGGCGATGCTCCTGAGCAGAGTCGTCTTGCCCGCGCCGTTGGCGCCGATGAGCGCGAAGGTCTCGCCCTGGGCGATCTCGAACGAAACACCACGCACGGCCTGGAGAAGGCCGTACCGACAGTCGAGATTCTCAACCGCGAGCAGGCTCATGCGCCTCTTCCCAGATAGGCATCGACCACCGACGCCTGAGACACCACCGCTTCGGGTGCGCCGTCCGCGATGATCTTGCCGGCGTCCATGCAGATCAGGCGGCTGACCACCTGCATGAGAACATGGACGATGTGCTCGATCCAGAGCACGGCGATGCCACGGTCACGCAGGCCGGCAACGGTCTCGACCAGCTCCGCCGACTCGGCATCGGTCAGCCCGCCTCCGATCTCGTCGAGAAGAAGCACTGCGGGCTCGACCAAAGGCCGTAGGCCTCAGAACCTCTGCGCCGCCCGCCGGCCGTGGCGCCGACCAACACGTTTTCGAAGACGGTCATCCCCACGAATGGCCTGGGCACCTGATGGGTGCGAGCGATACCCAGCGTGCACCGATCCGCCGCGCCGCTTGACGTCACGTCGCGTCCCCGAAAGACGATTCTCCCGCCATCCGCGGACAGCGAGCCGGCGAGGACGCTCAAGAGCGTCGTCTTGCCTGCGCCATTCGGTCCGACGACGCCAACCGCTTCACCCTCGCCGAGGGCGAAGTCGACCCCATCGAGCACCCTGAGGGCGCCGAACCGCTTGTGGACGTCAGTCGCGGCGAGAATCGCCGCCTGCACAGCTACGATCCGGTGTAAGGCTGAAGAGACGACGCGACTGGGACGTTGGGATCGGACGAGTTCTCACAGATCACGAAATCGACCGGCCACTTCGACACGCCCTGCTTCCACTGTCCGCCGATGATCGGGGTTGCCACCACGTTCGGGACCGCAGTGCCGGCGAGGGTCGCGGGCTTCGACCAGTCGAGGTGGCCGATGATGGTATCGACCGAGAGAGTCTTCATCGTGTTCGCGACCTTGGTCTTGTTCTTCGGATCGCCGCTTGCCTTCAGGACGGCGGCTGCGACGTCGAAGAGGGCCAGACTCGGACCCATCTGCTGGTTCCACTGCTTGCTCGACGACGACTCGTAACCGTCGGCCAGCTGCTTGCAGGTCAGACTCGTGAGCGACGACTTGTAAGGCCACGTCGGCGCCCAGTACACGGCCGAAGCGAGGCCATTGCCGAGCGCGCCCAGCGATTGAACCTGTGACGGGAAGAGGCCTGTCTTGGCGATCTGCCCGATCTTGACGTGCTGGGTGTATTTCTGTTGTGACGCCTGCCGCCAGAAAGTTGCGAAGTCAGGAGGGATGGGGAAAGTGTTGAAGATCTGGCAATCCTCCTGGATGAATCTCTGGATCTGCGCCGTGTAGTCGTTGGTGCCGTCCTCATACGGCCCAGGATCCACGATGGTGTAACCGGCGCCTTTGAGGAGGGGACCCAGCACTGCACGAATGGCATTGCCGTCGGCGTCGTTCGGATACATCACGCCGACCTTCTTGTTGGTCTGGACCTGCGGCCACAAATGCGTGTACGCGAGGAAGAACTGCTCGACGCCGAAGCAGAAGTGATACGTGTACTTGGGCTTCCGCGGCATCCGATACCGGGTTCACGGTCTCAGGCGTCGACGTCGCCAGGAGCAAGTCGACCTTCTGGTTCTGGATCAGGTCTTGCGCGACCTGCGCTCCGACCGATGGCGTTGACTGTCCGTCGCGTGAAACGATCTCGACCGAGTAGTTGGTGCCTCCAACCGTCAGCCCATTCTTGAATGCGCTTCTGGCCAGGCCGAGGACATATGGATCGGGCTCGCCGAAGCCGGAGGCCGGCCCAGTCAGCGGGCTGACGAAACCGATCTTGATCGATCCGCCCGCTGATATGTTCGACGATGTCAGGCAAGACTCGAGCACGCCTGGAACCGCCAGTCCCCCAAGGACGAGGCCGGTGCCTTTGAGCATCTCGCGCCGAGTAATTCCCGCGGATGAAGGTTTCCTCGTGCTCACCTGACTCTCCTCCCCACCGGGATCAGGCCGGACCAAAAATTGCTCCGTGTACCGACGATCCGAGTTTGCACCAACCCGGCAGACCCGTCAAGAGGTGGCCGCGCCGGTGTAGTTCTCGGCCAGCGACGTTGATGCCGCGCGCGAGCTCGTCACGTACTTCAGCTGCGCCAGACGCAGCCGGTGTTCGAATTCGCCGTCGAGCTCATCTCTGTGCAGCAGCTGAGTCATGAAGGCGGAGAAAAACTCGGCGCGCCAAACACGCTGCAGGCAGCTCGCCGTGTATCGGTCGAGCCGTTCAGACGAGTGCTTCCCGTACCACTCGATCAATCCGGCGGCGAGCGTGGCGGCGTCGGCGAGCGCGAGATTCATGCCTTTGGCGCCGGTCGGAGGGACTATGTGGGCGGAGTCGCCGGCGAGAAACAGACGGCCGTCCTGCATCGGCTCCATCACGTAGCTCGACATGGGCGTAACGCCGATTTCGAGGATCTCACCGGCGTCGAGCGACGGCTCGTGGAGACGAAGCCGCAGCTCGGACCAGATCCTTTCCTCCGGCCATCCGTCGAGGGTTTCATCACGCCGGACCTGCAGGTACAGCCTACTGACCTGTGGTGAACGCATGCTGTGCAGCGCGAATCCGCGTTCGTGGTAGGCGTAGACGAGCTCGTCGGCCGCCGGCGGCGTGCGCGCCAGGATGCCCAGCCATGCGTACGGGTAGATGTGCTCGTAACCGGTCGCATTTCGGCTGAGCATGGTCGCGCGACCTATGCCATGCGATCCATCGCAGGCGGCGATGAAGTCACATTCGAGGCGCTGCTCATCACCTCCCTGGGTGAAGAGGACGGACATGTGATGAGCGTCACGATCATCGATGCGTCTCGCCTCGGCCTCGAAGAGGATCGCGCCGCCTGATGCGAGCCGCGCCGCGATCAGGTCTTTGACCACCTCCTGCTGGCCGTAGACGAAGATGCCTCGATTCGCCAGCCGCTTGAAGTCGATGTGGTGGATCTCGCCGTTGAAACGAAGGTAGATGCCTCTGTGCTCCAGCCCTTCGCGATCCAGCCGATCACCGACGCCCGCCTCTCGCAACAGCTGGGCACCGCCGTGTTCGAGCACGCCGGCACGGACGCGCCGCTCCACATAGTCGCGACCGCGGCTCTCGAGGACCACCGATTCGATGCCGGCGCGCTGGAGCAGGTGGGCGAGCAACAGTCCGGCCGGGCCCGCGCCGATGATCGCCACCGGCGTTTTCACGATCGAGTCCAGAGATCGATGCTGCTTAGAAGGGATACGGGTGCGGGCCGCTCTGGACCGTGATCCAACGCAGCTCTGTGAACTCGTCGATCACGGCGGTCCCGCCAAAACGACCAAAGCCGCTGTCCTTGGTGCCGCCGAACGGCATCTGCGGCTCGTCGCCAACGGGCTGTTCGTTGACGTGAACGATGCCTGCCTCTATCAGCTGCGCCAGCAACAGGCCGCGATCGGTGTCGCTGGTGATGATCCCGGACGCCAGGCCGTAGCTCGTCGCGTTCGCTTGCTTGACGGCTTGCTCGGGGCTGTCGACGATCTCGATCGAGGCCACCGGCCCAAACGTTTCGATGGTGGCGAAGGCCGAGTCTGCGGGGACGTCGGTGAGCAGCGTCGCCTCGAAGCAGGGACCTTCCGCTTTCCCGCCGGCGAGCACCGTGGCGCCTTTGCGGACCGCCTCGTCGACCCGGTCCTTAACCGTCGCCAGGGCGCCCTCGTTGATGAGCGGGCCGATTATGGTGGACGGATCCTTCGGGTCGCCGGCCTTCAGGGTCCTGGTCTTGGCGACGAGCCTGGTGACGAACTGATCCGCGATCGGTCGCTCGACGATGATCTTGCGCGCCGACATGCAGATCTGACCCTGGTGGAGGAAAGAACCGAACGCCGCGGCATTGACCGCGTACTCGAGGTCGGCGTCGGCGAGCACGATCGTCGGCGATCGGACCGGCCTCGCCCGGAGCGTGCGTGACGATGTTGAGCACGCCAGCCGGTAGACCTGCTTCGGCGAAGATCTCGCCCCAGATCAAGCCTCCGACGATGGGCGACCACTCCGATGGTTTGAGCACCACGGAGTTGCCAAGGGCCAGAGGCGCCGCGATGGCGCGAGCGGAAAGGATCAACGCCGCGTTCCATGGGGAGATGGCGCCGACGACGCCGACGGGGCGCCGGAGTCCCATGGCGAATGCTCCCTGGTCGGAGGGAATGACCTCCCCGACCGGGGTGTATGCCAGGGCGGCCGCCTGCCGGAAGAGTCCGGGCACAAAACCCATCTGGAACATGCCGAAGCCGAACGTGCATCCGGTTTCGCGCGCGAGCAGCGAGACCACCTCGTCGGAGCGGCTCTCGAGGATATCGGCCGCTTTGAGGAAGACTCGCTGGCGCGCGGCAGGCGGTGATTGCGACCAGGCCTTGGACGCTTCGTGCGCACCGGCGACCGCGCGGGCAGCGTCCTCGCGCCCGGCTGCCGAGACCGTGGCCACCACCTCATTGGTGAAGGGGTCGCGATCCTCAAAGCTTCGGCCACCTTTCGCTTCCATCCCCGAGCCGTCGATGAACAGCTGGAAATGACGTGCCTTGCTGGTGACAGTCCCCATGTTCGCCTCCTCTGATTCCAGGGCGATCGCTAATGCTCCGTGTACTGACGATTCGAGTTTGCTCCAGCCCATAATGCTCGTCAAGGGTGTGACCGAGGTGGACAGCGACCCGCCCTACCTTTACCCGGACTACCGATCCACTGTGCTGCGAGCGCCGGTGCGTGAGCCGGTGCGGTTGCCAGAGGGTTGGTTCCATCACCTGCCCGGCCCCGTCTACGGGCGCATTCCTGTCAGGCCCGAAGATGCCGATCTGACGCGGCAGCACAAAGGCGAGCCTTTGGGCGAGCGGATCATCATCACCGGGCGCATCCTCGACAGCGATGGAAGGCCTGTCCGCGACACGCTGGTCGAGGTATGGCAGGCAAACGCGTCAGGCCGCTATGTCGATGTGTCGGACGACCACCCGGCGCCGCTCGACCCGAACTTCACCGGCGCCGGTCGCTGCCTGACCGACGGGGAGGGGCACTACCGATTCGTCACGGTGAAGCCAGGCGCCTACCCGTGGCGCAACCAAGAGAATGCGTGGCGTCCTGCGCATGTGCATTTCTCGCTGTTCGGGCCCACACTTTCGAGCCGTTTGGTGACGCAGATGTATTTCCCCGGCGACCCCCTCATGCACCACGACCCCATCCTCACCTCGATTCCTGATCCACGTGGCCGGGAGCTGCTGGTCGCGAAATTGGACCTCGAGGCCACGGTGCCCGAATGGGCGCTCGGCTACAGGTGGGACATAGTGCTGCGAGGTCGCGGCGCGACGCCTGTCGAGACATGACGACGCCTACTCCCTCTCAGACGGTCGGCCCCTTTTTCGGTTTCGCGATGCCTTTTGCCGATGACTCGAATGCGCTGCCACCGCACGCGCATGATGCTTTGCGCATCGAAGGCCAAGTGCTCGACGGCGAAGGTGCGCCGGTTTCGGATGCGCTCCTCGAGGCCTGGCATGGCGAACTGTTTGCCCGGAGCCGCACTGATGAAGAGGGAGCGTTTCACTTCACCGTTCGCAAGCCGGCGGCAGAACATCGATCGGCGCCGTACCTGAACCTCACCGTCTTCGCGCGGGGGCTCCTGCGTCACCTCAGCACTCGGATCTACTTTCCCGACGAAGGAGACGCGAACCGGTCCGACCCGGTGTTACAGCTCGTTGAGCCGGAGCGGCGCCAGACTCTGATCGCGCAGGCGGGCGGCGATACGCTGCACTTCGACGTACGGCTTCAGGGCGACGGCGAGACTGTCTTCTTCGCCGTCTAGAGGAAAAACACGTCGGAGGTGGCGTATGGGCGATGACCTATGGGATCGCGGCATGAAGGTTCGGCGCGAGGTGCTCGGCGACGGGTACGTCGATCGAGCGGAGTCCGGCAAGACGCCGATCACCGAAGAATTCCAGGACTTGCTGACCCGGTATGCGTGGGGTGAGATCTGGACGAGGCCTGGATTGGATCGCAAGACGCGGAGCTGCATCACGGTCGCCCTTCTCGTCGCACTCGGGCAGGGGCCCGAGCTGGCGGCGCACCTGCGCGGAGCGCTGAACAACGGTCTGACCAAGGACGAGATAAAAGAGGTGCTCCTGCAAACGGCGGTCTACTGCGGGATACCTCTCGCCAACTCGGCCTTTCGCGTCGCCGCGGACGTCTTACGCTAGCCGTAGGAGATGAGCTTTCTGAATTTCGTCCTACCGCTGGGCTCATCCGTCCTCAGCCTCGTTTTCGCGGCGATGGTCTTCGACCAGTGGCTGCAGCGGCGCAAGAGCTTCCAGCTGGTATGGGCGCTCGGATTGCTCTGGTACGCAGTCGCGACAGGGTGCGAGTTTCTCGGCGGCACGTTCGGGTGGAGCAGTCCGCTGTACCGCGCGTGGTATCTCTTCGGCGCCTTCCTCGTCCCCTCCTACTTGGGGGTCGGCACCCTGTACCTCCTCAACAAGACGAGATTCGGCTATTTCGTGGCGGTCTCGGTGGCGCTGGGTGGACTCTTCTCACTGGCGGCGACGGCGAAGTATCCGGGCTCATCGGTCGCCGGCTACACGACGCTGGCCCTGGCGCTGGTCGCCGCGGTGGCGATCGCTGGGGCGACGGCAGTCCGCCGCGAGCTCCAGGCGCACGTCGCGATGGTCTGCCTCGTCGCCGGCACCCTCGTCGTGGCGGCGCTGGTGCTGATGGCACGCCTGTCCGGCGCTTACGTCGACCCGGCCACCAGCGCGCCCATCGCCGCGGCTTTTCCGGGATACCTTCGCGTCACCAGCGTGCCTTTCAACGCGGGAGGCGGCCTGTCACTGCTCTTCGGTGCGCTTTATTCCGCGTACATCTACATGCCGAAGAAGCGTTTGCTGCCCGCACGCCTGGCGGCGCTGGCCATCACGGTGAACTTTTTTGCCTCGCTACCCGGCGCGGCCAGAGCCCTGTTCCAGGGCAAGCTCAACTCGCGTGTCCCGGCGACAATCCTCATCGCCTTGGGCGCTTTCATTCCGGGTCTCACCAGCAGCCTCAATCGCTTCGGCATCACCTGGGCGACATTTCTCGGTGAGTTTCTGGGTGTGCTGCTGATCTTCACGGGCTTCCTTATCAGTGAAGAGGTCTTCCGCAACGTGCGCCTCGGCACGACGATCTGGTCGCGACGTTCACTCGAAGGCGAGGCTGGTTGAGATCTCGATCGCTTTTTCGATGCTCTTGGCGACGGGGCATCGGGAAGCGTGAAATGAATGAGCCCGGTTCGCTGCCTCTCTCTTGTCTTCGGGGCAGTCTTTCAGGGTGTACCGAACGGTGATTTTCTTGATCACCAGGACCTTGTCATCCAGGTAGATCTCGCCTTCGGCTTCTGACGTGAGTCGTCCTTGGCTGGCATCGATCCCGCGCGCCTCCAGCGCGCCTCCCAGTGTGCCGGTGAGTCAACCGGCGGCCGCGGCCACCACGTAGTCGAGCGTCGTGGCGTGGTCTGGATACTGACCCGGCGCCGTGCCGTAGTGCTCGCGAACCTCGTCGTGGGTGCCGAATGTGATCGGTTCCGGCTCGATGGGCAGGTAGGCCTGGCGAATTGGCCCGCGCTCCCGCACGATCCTGACTCGCGAGATGTAGGTCGGATTCATAGATTTGGTGGGGAGGCCGGCGCGCGGCCTCCCCTTTTGCAAACCAAGATTAGGCGGTTGCGATTCCTTCGAGGCTGGAGCCGTCCGGAACCGTGACCGTCTGGATCGCGGTGAGCGACCCGTCGCTGCCGATGCTGAAGGCATGGACCGAGCTCGAGACTTCGCTCTCGGCGTAGAGAAACCTTCCCCCGGCCTGGGCCATGTCGATGGCTCCCGGGATGCCCGACGCCGCGATTGCATTCACCAGCGTGATCGAACCGTCCGGGTTGACGCGGAGCTGGCTGATGTCGTTGCCACCGGCGTTGCCGCCGTAGACAAAGCCGCGTGCGGCGATCTCCCAGCACAAAGCCGGCTGCCCGTCGCTGACCGCGGCGCCCGCCGGCGTGATCGTTCCGTTGGCGGCGATCACGAACGTCTGCAGAGAGCTGGGACCCGCATAGTTGAGCACCAGCCGTCCAGCCCTGTCGAAGAGGAAGGCAAACGGCACACCGGACACGGCGTTGCTGACGGGCTGCGCGGACAGCCGCCCCTCGTCGCCGACCGTGAACACGTCGACCGTGTTGTGCGTCTTGGTCGTGACCACGAGGTGGGCGCCGTCGGGCGTGAATCCCACCTCGGCGGGAGCGCTGAGGAAGAAAGGCGGGTTGGCACCGCCGAGCCCGAGGCTACGCGTGGAGTTGGCGATTGCCTGCAGCCGTCCGCCCTTGATCGCGTAACCGCTGACGGAGCCCTGGCCGCCGGCGTCCATCACGTATACGAGGTCGTCATGGACCGCGATGCCCGTCGGGAACTGACCGCCCGACCACACGACCTGGTTCAGGCGCAGCCGATCGCCCCTGACCTGGAACACCGAGACGGTGTTGCTGCCGGCGTTGACGGCCAGGAGGAGTCCTCCCTCCCGCGCCAGGACGAGCGAACCTTGTGATGCGAGAGGGTCCGCCGCGGCACCCGCCTCACGGCCGCCCAGGCCGCCTGTCGAATAGCTCGCCTGATAGGCGAGCGTGCCGTCGGAGCTTCGGTGATAAGCGGCGATCGCGTTGCCGGAAGGGTTGTTGGTCTGGACGAATAGGGCGTGACCCGCGTCATCTCCCTCCGACGCCAGCACGGGGATCGACGAACCGCCGATCACCGCGGCCGCCACCGAGACCAGAACACCGAGTAACCGAATCAAGCTCTTCACGCATTGCCTCCTTCGCAGAATGGATTTGCGCATGAGG
>VBKD01000088.1 GCA_005888075.1 Chloroflexota bacterium | reverse complement strand
TGAATACCAGGCCGAGGTGGGGGATCAGGCGGCCCGTGTTGGTCACCTTGACCACGAGCTGGGAGCCTCCGCCGACGACCGAGCTCGTGCTGGCGACGGCATCGACGGTCGCGGTCAGGGGCACCGGAGGATCCGCGCAGGCGGAAGCGATCAAAGCCAACGCCACCCAGCCTCCAATCTTCATCTGCCCGCTACTTAAGTCACTGGTAAACGATCCGGTTAGCGGGTATTCTGGACCGCTCGCGCCAAAAGATGCCCATGCGTAACCCCGTCGCACCCATGTTCGTTTCACCAGCCGTGAGGAAAGGGGTAGTTCTCATGTGCGCGTTCGCGGCCATCGCCGGCTGCGGTGCCAACGGTGCGGTGGTCACCCGGTCGAGCCCCACGCACGCGGCTTCGCCTAGCCCGAGCCCCAGCCCAACTCCAACCCCGACGCCCACGCCGGCCGCCAGTCCGAGCCCGCTGCCCAGCCCGGTCGCCGTCCCGGCATGGGCCGCGATCCACGCCAGCTGCGCCGGATCGCCGGCCGCCAACGAGGCGCTGCTTGTCATGCAGGGATCGAGCAACCCGGTCCTGGCCGATGTGGCGGACGCCAAGAACCCGCGAACTCTGTGCTCGCTGACAGTGACCGGCAACACGGCACAGCCGCAGCTTGTGACTCAATCCATGATCTCCTGGAGCGCCACGCAGGGCAATCCGACGACCGCCGGAACCAGCGTGATCGCGGCGCTCGACATGTTCAGCGGCACGTCGACGATCGCCGCGAGCTGGCAGGGTGGGTCCTTGCTGGACGGCCTGCACGCGTGGAGCCCGGACCGAGGCTTCCTCGCGTACGTCGCGTCCGACAGCAGCGCGGTCAGCCTTCATCTGCTCAGCGGCGGCGGTGACCGGGTCGTGACCACGATGGGGGCGGTGCCAGGTCGCGGGGTCAACCCGAACGAAGACGACTCTTACCTGGCCTTCTCGCCCGACGGCGGCTACTTCGCTTTGGTGCAGACCTTTACGAGCTCCGGCGATCAGCTTCAGGTCCGCCGCACCACCGATGGAAGCTCGGTTTTCTCGCTGCCCAAGGGGACGATGGCCAGCTGGGGCAGCAACGGAAGCCGCCTTTTCTACCGCCAGCCTGGGTCGACCATGGTCCAGTCGTGGGACTCGTCGGCCGGGGTCTCACAGGCGTTCGGCCAGCAGCTCGCTTGGATCAAGCCGCGCGCCGATGCGGGCGACGACAACCTCGCCTTCACGGTCCGCGACTCGGCTGGACAGCCCCACGTGTGGCTGTACGGACACGGCGGACGATCGGGCGGCCAGCTCCCAGGCGCGCGCTCGTCGCCGGTCTGGATCAACTCGACTTCCTTCCTCTATCTCGAGGAAGCCGCCTGCACCACGAATTGTGGAATCGGTCCGGCATGGCAGCCTGACCTCAAGACGTTCACGGTGGATACCGCGCTGCAGTCCGAAACCGCCTCGCGAATCGCGCAGGTCTACGGCGCCTGGCCACGACCGGGCCAAATTTGACGGAATCGGTCAAGACGATGCGATCATGACCGTCACAGGTATGGAGCCCGCGGCGCCTCCCATCGAGCAGACATCAGTCGAGCCGGTTGAGTCGTATTCGCCATCCTCGGTGGCGCGGCGTGTGCCGAGACCCTCAACCTGGATCCCGCTCTTCGCCAGGCGTGAACGCACGCTTTTTGCGCTCGCACTGGCCGGAGCACTACTGGTCTCCGCCGGCGGCATCGGACTGCTGTACGCCGATGACACCAACAACCAGGCCAAGATCCACGGGCTGACCCTGCGCAACGAGTCACTGACAGGGCGCACCCAGAATCTCGAGGATCAGCTCAAGACGACTCAGACCAACCTGACCGCCACGCTCGGCCAGCTGGCGGAGACGAAGGCCGAGCTGGAGCACCCTCACCTGACCATCTGGAACGTCCCGCAGCAGCTCAAGGGCCCCACCTGGTACCTGGCCGGCGGCGTGCCCGACACGTTCACATACCACCTCCAGGCGACCTCGACGGGCCCGATGTCGGTGAGCATCCTGACCCTCGAGCAGTGGGGGAAGGCGATCACATGCATCGACGGCGGGGCCGGCACCACGAACTACTGCATGCACCATTCGGGGGTTGCGATCAGCTGGCTGAACGTGACCAGCGTCAACTACGACTTCCACATGGCTGAGGGCTGCGCCGATTATTTGGCGGTGTTCACCGCCGCATCGACCATCACCGTCACGCCAAACGTGAGCGTCACCTACAACCCGGCGAGCGGCTCAACAGGAGCCTGTTCGTAGAAAGCAAGAACCTCCCCACTCGCTGGGGAGGTCGCCGGCGAAGCCGGCGGGTGGGGACTAACTCTCCGTAAGAATGATTCGTCGCGGAAAGTTAGGTTATCCTATCTTTCATGGTAGGCAAGCCTGTAGCCAGAATTAGGAGGGCCTAGGTGGTCGAGCACCTCGAGCGCCGCAGCGCCTTCACGCGCGCCCAGGAGGATTACCTCAAAGCGCTTTACCTCCTCCACGGCGACCGGAATCCCGTTCCGACCCGTGAGCTCGCGCAGCGCCTGGGCATCTCGTCACCAAGTGTCAGCGAGATGGTCACCCGCCTGTCGGCGCAGGGCCTCGTCGAGCACGACCGCTACCGCGGCCAGCAGCTCACTCGCGAGGGCAGGAGGATCGCGCTGGAGCTGGTCCGCCATCACCGCCTGCTCGAGATGTTCCTGGTCCAGGTCCTCGGCTACAGCTGGGACGAGGTCCACGACGAGGCGGAGCGTCTCGAGCACGTGATCTCCGAACGCATGGAGCAGCGAATCTTCGAGCTCCTTGGACGGCCGGAGCTCGATCCACATGGCCACGCCATCCCGACCGTCAACGGCAAGGTCCGCGCGGCGAGCAACCGTCCGCTCAGCGAGTGCCAGCCGGGGGAGAGGGTGGTCGTCGAGCGCGTATCCGACGACGATGCCGGCAAGCTGCGCGAGCTGGACCGCCGCGGCCTGAGGCCGGGCACCCGACTCGACGTCGTCGAGGAGAGCAAGTTCGAAGGTCCGATCGAGGTCAAGCACAAGGGGCGGCGCGAGAGCGTACCGCTGGGCCTGGCCAAAGCAATGTTTGTGACAGAGGAGCGCTGATTGGCGGTCGAAGCGATCAAGGCCGCCGTCGCCGGCGCGCCGATGGTGGTCGGAGTCGAAGGCGCCCTGCCAGGCGAGGCCCGTGTTCTCAAGGCCGCCGAGCGATCTCTCAATGGCCAGCGGCGCGGCATCCTCGCCGTCCTTCCGTTCCTCGGGCCGGCATTCATCGCCGCGGTCGCCTATATCGACCCGGGCAACTTCGCGACCAACATGGCGGGCGGTTCGAAGTACGGCTACATGCTGCTGTGGGTGGTGCTCGCGGCCAACCTCATGGCCATGCTCGTCCAGACCATGAGCGCCAAGCTGGGCATCGCGACCGGCCGCAACCTCCCCGAGGTGTGCCGCGATCGCTTCCCGCGACCGGTCGTCATCTTCCTGTGGCTCCAGGCTGAGCTCATCGCGATGGCCACCGACCTCGCGGAGTTCGTCGGGGCCGCACTCGGCCTCAACCTCGTGTTCGGCATTCCACTCTTCATCGCTGGGCTGCTGACCGGCGTGCTCGCGTTCGGCATTCTCGGATTGCAGGCGTGGGGTTTCCGGCGCCTGGAGGCGACCATCAGCGCGCTGGTCGGCGTCATCGTGATCGCGTTCGGGCTGCAGGTCCTGAGGGGTGAACCGAATTGGGGCTCGGTTGCTACCGGCACTTTCATTCCGCATCTCGACGGCAGCGCATCGATCCTGCTGGCGGTCGGCATCCTGGGCGCCACCGTCATGCCTCATGTCATCTACCTCCACTCCGCGCTGACGCAAAAGCGCATCGTCGGGGCGAATCCGGAAGCGAAGCGAAAGATCTTTCACTTCGAGATGGTCGACGTCATCATCGCCATGGGAATCGCGGGCCTCGTCAACCTGGCGATGCTGACGATGGCCGCGTCGGTCTTTCACTCTCGCGGACTCCTCGAGATCGGCGGCAACCTCCAGCAGGTCTTCGGCGGCCTGGAGCAGTACCTCGGTGCGCACACCGGGCTCATCTTCGGCATCGCGCTGCTCGCCTCGGGTGTGTCGTCGTCGTCGGTCGGAACGATGGCCGGACAGGTCGTGATGCAGGGCTTCATCCACCGCCAGATCCCGATCTTCCTGCGCCGCGCGATCACCATGGTTCCCGCCATGGTCCTGATCGGGAGCAATTTCGACCCATCGCGGGCGCTGGTTCTAAGCCAGGTCTTCCTGTCCTTCGGGATCCCGTTCGCGATGATCCCGCTCGTCATGTTCACACGCAACAAGGGGCTGATGGGCAACCTCGCGAACAGCCGGCTGACGAACTGGGCGGCTTACGGCGTGGCGACGATGATCATCGGCCTGAATGTCTACCTCCTGTTCCAGACGTTCTTCCCGTCCGCCTGAGCCTCGGGCCTACACTCCCGACTGATGAAGCTGGGCGTTTCCCTTGGCTATTGGGGCCTCGGTGTGACCCCGGCCGATCAGCTCGAGCTGGCGCGGACAGCCGAGCAGCTCGGCTACGACTCCGTCTGGACCGCCGAGGCATACGGGTCCGACGCGGCCACAGTCCTGGCGTGGTTGGCCGCCGGAACGAGCCGGATCAAGCTCGGAGCAGGCAT
>VBKD01000181.1 GCA_005888075.1 Chloroflexota bacterium | reverse complement strand
GCCACGGGCTGCCGCCATGGCCGGTGACGGCGCCGTGCCCAAGGCAGTCGAATCCGCCCTGCGCAGCCTTGGGTTCTCCGCCCAGGAGGCGCGGTCAGGCCTCGAGTCGGTCGATTGGCAATCGTCCCCGTCTACCCAGGACGCTTTGGCCACGGCTTTGAAAGCCCTGGGTCGCAAGTGACGAACGACGCGATCCTCGACGCGCGCACCGACGACGAGCAGTTCGATCTCACGCTGCGCCCCCGTCTTTTGTCCGAATACGTCGGTCAGCAACAGGTGCGCGAAAACCTGAGCATCCTCCTCGAGGCCGCCCGGCGCCGGGGCGAACCGGTCGAGCACGTTCTGCTCAGCGGTCCCCCGGGCCTCGGCAAGACGACGCTGGCGCACATCATCGCCAACGAGCTCGGCGTGGCGATCAAGGTGAGCTCAGGACCGGCGATCGACCATCAGGGTGCGCTCGGCTCGATCTTGCTGAACCTCAGCACGCGCGACGTGTTCTTCATCGACGAGATCCACAGGCTCAGCAGCGTCGTCGAAGAGTCCCTGTATCCGGCGCTGGAGGACTTCCGGTTCGACGCCGTGCTGGGCAAGGGAGTGGGGGCAAGTGCGGCGACGCTGCCGCTTCCGCATTTCACCTGCGTGGGCGCGACCACGCGACAGGGACTGCTCAGCGGGCCGCTTCGCGACCGCTTCGGCGCCGTGTACCGACTCGACTTCTACACCCTCGCCGAGCTGGAGAAGATCGTCACCCGCTCCGCGCGGATCCTCGACATCGAGATCCACGATGACGCCGTCTCCGAGATCGCGCGTCGGGCTCGGGGCACTCCCCGGATCGCCAACCGCCTGCTGCGCCGGGTGAGGGATTTTGCCCAGGTTCGAGGCGATGGGCGGGCGACGATCGACGCGACCAAGAAGGCGCTCGCCATGCTCGAGATCGACGCGCTGGGCCTCGAGCCGCTCGACAGGCAGCTGCTCGAGACCGTGATCCTCAAGTTCAAAGGCGGGCCCGTCGGGTTGGACACCATCGCCACCTCGCTGTCCGAGGAGCCGGAGACGGTCGAGGACGTGCATGAGCCGTACCTGATCCAGATCGGCTTCCTGGCCCGGACCTCACGGGGCAGGGTTGCCACCGAGCTCGCCTACCGGCACCTGGGCATCACCCCGCCCGACCCCGGTCCCCAGCAAACCCGCCTACTGTAGAGGCGTGACCGGCGTGGGGCGGATGCTCCTCGTCTTCGGCGTCTTGCTGGTCGTCATCGGCGGTGCGCTCACGCTGTTCGGCCGCTTCCAGCTGCCGGGCGATTTCACGTTCCGAAGCGGAAACGTGACCGTTTTCGTGCCCCTGGCCACGAGCATCATCCTGTCCATCGTCGCGACCCTGGTGCTGAACCTGTTCTTCCGGCAGCGCTAGTTGTTCGCACCGTATATTGATCGGCTGCCGTGCAACTAGTTCTCAGCTGGCCGATCCGCCTGTTCATCGTCGGCGTGTTGATCTTCTCGATCATCGTCGACGGGGCCGGCTACATCTACCGGCTGAGCAACCATTACCCGCTGACAGGCAACGTCCCGGGCCTGCCACCCAACGTGGCCGGCATGACCCTCTACATCCATCGCGGGCTGGACCTGGCCGGTGGCACCCACATCGACTACCTCATGACGAACTGCCCGGGCGGCAAATGCACGGCGGACGTCCAGCAGCGAACCATCCAGGTGATCAACAAGCGCGTCAACGGGCTCAACGTGAGCGAGCCCGAGATTCGCGGCGCCGGCAACAACGACCGCATCACGGTCGACCTGGCCGGCGTCACGGCCGACCAGGCCACGAAGACCATCGGCGCCGTCTCCAAGCTCGTCTACACCACCTGGGTGCCCGACCCCAAGGTGACCAATGGCCCCGCTCCCGGCTACCGGCCGCAGCTGACGGGCCTGACAGGCGACAACATCTCGAGCGCCACCCCGGCCTTGGGACAGTCCGGAACCTGGGAGGTCGACGTCAGCTTCAACCAGCAAGGTGCGGTCGTCTTTGACAACCTCACCCGGGCAAATGTGGCTGCGTGCCCTGGAGACCCGAACACGAGCCAGACCGCCAACTGCGCGGAAAGACACATGGGCATCTGGCTCGACCTGACGCAGAAGGACATCGACAACTGGGAAAACGCCGACTACGTCTCCAAGGTCATGCTCCCGTACGACGCCGCCTGTCTCGCGTCCCAGAGCGCGACCACCGTGTGTGGCAAGTTCCTCACTGACCCGATCACCCTGCAGGAGATCGCCGGCGGCAACGCCGTCATCTCAGGCAGCTTCACGCAGCAGAGCGCCAACGACCTCGCCACCGGGATCACCGCCGGCTCGCTCCCCGTGGACCTTCAGGTGCTGGACATCACCCAGGTCAGCGCGACGCTGGGCGCGCAGGCAGTCAAGCTGAGCCTTGCCGCCGGCATGCTCGGCCTGGCGATCGTCGTGCTGTTCATGCTCATCTACTACCGCATCCCCGGATTGCTGGCGAGCCTGGCGCTTCTCTTCTACGCGGCCGCGGTGCTCGCGGTGTTCAAGGTCGTTCCCGTGACCCTGACGCTCGCCGGCATCACCGGTTTCATCCTGTCCGTGGGCATGGCGGTCGACGCCAACGTGCTGATCTTCGAGCGATTCAAAGAAGAGGTCCGTTCGGGCCGCACCATCGTGGCGGCGGTCGACGCAGCCGTGCGCCGTGCGTGGCCCGCGATCCGAGACTCCAACACATCGACCTTTATCACCTGCGTGATCCTTGGCTTTGTCGGGCCCTCGCAGGTCAAGGGCTTCGCGATCACGCTGGGCATCGGCGTCGTGGCGAGCCTCGTGTCGTCGATCGTGGTCACTCACAACCTGCTCGCCATAGTCCTCACCGCCGGCGGATTCCGCAAGCCGCTGTTGTTAGGGGTCGACCGTGCGAGAAATGTCTGACATAGAGGCGCCGCAGCAGACCGCCGACATCGTCCAGAACGGCGCGCCGAAAGACGAAGCGGTCCGGGAGCCGAGAGTTCGCAGGCTCAACATCATCGGCGCCAGGAACTGGTTCTTCCTGCTGTCCCTTCTGATCATCATCCCGGGCATCGTCTCGATGGCGACGCAGGGCTTCGCGCTCGGCATCGACTTCGCCGGCGGCACGGAGCTCAGCGTCAACTTCGCCAACCACCCGTCGCTCGCACAGGTCGAAAGCGCGGTCTCGGCGGAGGGCATCAATGGCACCGTGGTTGAAACGGGGGGAGGCGGGTTCATCCTTCGCTACCCGCCGCTGACACCGGCCGGGCAGTCCGCGGTCCAGACCTACCTTCAGGACCACCTGGGACCGATGACCGTGCAGCAGATCCTCGAGGTGGGTGCGACCATCGCGGGCGAGACGATCACGCTCGCCATCCTCGCGGTCGTCATCGCGTCGGCGGCGATCCTGTTGCTGCTCGCGATCCGCTTTCGCAATGTACCCGGTGGCTGGCGCGCGGGTTTTCAATTCGGTGGATCAGCCCTTGCGGCGCTGCTGCATGACGTGTTCATCCTCACCGGCATCTTCTCGATCCTGGGCAAGGTATTCGGCCTTCGCATCGGTCAGATCGACTCCTACTTCGTGACCGCCGTGCTGACCGTGGTCGGCTTTTCGGTGCACGACACGATCGTCGTCTTCGACCGGATCCGCGAGAACCTGCGCGTCAGCCAGCGCCTTTCGTTCGAACAGGTCGTGAACCTCAGCATCATGCAGACCGCCGCCCGGTCCATCATCACGAGCTTCACGGTCGTGCTGGTGCTGGCCGCGATCCTCATCGCTGGCGGTCCGACGATCGCCGGTCTGGCGCTGGCGCTGCTGATCGGCATCGTCTCGGGTACCTACAGCTCGATCTTCAACGCGGCGCCGCTGCTGGTGGTGTGGCGGAAACTACAACCGCCTCGTTAGAGGTCGCAGCACCCATTCGGCTGGCGCCTTCGGCCCCCCTCCGACCAGTGCCTTCGGCAGTGGCCACCTCCCCATGAATGGGGAGGAGTTTCTGCTCTATCCATGCTGAGGTATTTTCTGTCTGCTGGTAATGTTGCTGGTCAGCAGTATCGGAAAACATGCCAACCTGGCCTATACCGTCAATCAAAGAGTTGCTCGAACCTACGCTCAACCACATGGGGTTTGAGCTCTACTCGGTCGACCAGTCGGGCCAGTCGGGGCGCACGCTGCGCATCTCCATCGACCACAACGAGCCGATCACCATCGAAGACTGCGAGCGCGTGAGCCGCGTGGCCGGCCCGCTGCTCGACCATTCGAACCTCATCGATGGCCCATACGACCTCGAGGTCTCCTCGCCTGGCGCCGAACGTCCACTGCGGCACAGACAGGATTACGACCGCTTCAACGGCAGGCGAGTGAACATCCGCTACCGGGGCGGTGAAACCGAGAGTGTTGTCGAGGGTCAGCTCGTCGCGGTCGACGCAGCCGGCATCGCGGTGCAGTCGCTGGGCGCGCGGGGACGCGCGCCGGTCATCGTCCACATCACATGGGAAGACATTGTCGCGGGCAGGCTCGCGGTCACCATCTGAGCCAACCACGGAGAGCCTGGCCGAGGCGCTGGCCGCGCTTTGCGTCGAGGTCGGCATTCCCGTGGAGGAAATGCTGCAGACCGTGGAGGGCGCGCTGGCCGCGGCCTACAAACGCGCCTTCAACCCGCCCGGTGAGGTGACCGTGAAGCTCGACACCGGTACGGGCGGGCTCGAGGTCCACACCCGCGTGGTGCGCCCCGATGGGACGGTGGTCGTCGAGGAGCTTCCTTCGGAGCAGTTCAAGCGCATGGCCGCGCAGACGGCGAAGCACGCCGTGCTCCGCCACATCCACGACCTGGAACGCGACAAGGTGCTGCGGGACGTCGCGGAGCACAAGGGCGAGCTAGCGTCGGGCGTGGTCGACCGGATGGAGGACGGCACCGTGTACGTCGACCTTGGACGCGCGGAAGGCGTCATGCCGCCGGAGGAGCAGATCCCGGGAGAGTTGCTGCATCCTGGCCGCCCGGTGCTCGTCGTGATACTCGAGACGCAGCGCAACCCGCGCCAGGCGCAGGTGCGGGTGTCCCGCGCGGCGCGTGGGTTCGTCCACCGCCTGCTCGAAGCTGAGGTGCCCGAGATCAAGGCCGGCACGGTCCAGATTCGTGCCATTGCCCGCGAGCCGGGGCTGAGGACCAAGATCGCGGTCTCGTCCAGCGAGCCAGGCCTGGACCCCGTGGGGGCCTGCGTCGGGCCGAAGGGCGTGCGCCACCGGGCGATCCTGAGCGAGCTCTCGAACGAGCACGTCGACATCGTTCCCTGGTCGGACGATCCGGAGGTCTTCGTCGCGGCGGCCCTGGGACCAGCCAAGGCGGACCGGGTGACGATCGACCGCGTGACGCGCACCGCGACAGTCCTCGTGCCGCGCGGCCAGCTTTCCCTGGCCATCGGCCGGGACGGGCAGAACGCGCGACTGGCGGCCAAGCTGACCGGCTTCCGCATCGACATCAAGCCCAGCGAGGGCGATGGGCAGGTTGAGCCTGCCGTCTGAGCCCGTCCGAACCTGCGTCGGCTGCCGTGGGGAAGCTGGGAAGAAGGCGCTGATCCGCCTGGTCCGCCGCCCGGAAGGCGGCGCGGCTCTCGACCCGACGGGGCGGGCCCCAGGGCGGGGCGCTTACCTCCACGCTGACGCTGCATGCCTCGACCTGGCCCGAAAACGGAAGACATTGGAGCGGGCACTACGCACCACGATCCAACCGGACACATGGGCCAAATTGCTGGGATAAAGGAGAAACTCCTCCCCATCCATGGGGAGGTGGCCACTGCCCAATGGGCACTGGCCGGAGGGGCCCCCCAGGTTTCGAATTTGCTCCCGGCGGCATACTTAGTAGTCCCCATGAAGGCACATGAACTCGCGCGCGAACTCGGCATCAGCCAAAAGGAGCTGGTCAACTTCCTCCAGCAACGCCGGCTGACCCGCAACGCCGCGGCGCCCCTGGCGCCCGGCGCGATCGACGCTGCCCGCACCGCCTTCAAGCCCACCGCCGTCACCCCCAAGATCGAGACCAACGGCGACCGCCGCGTGGTCCTGCCGCCCTCTCTTTCGGTCAAGGATCTCGCCGACAAGCTAAGCGTCAGCCCGGTCGAGGTGATCAAGAAGCTCATGGCTTCGAAGATCCTTGCCACGATCAACCAGGTCATCGACTTCGCCACGGCCGAGATCGTGGCCGACGAGTTCGGCTACACGGTCGAGCCGGTGGCGAGCGAGGACGTCGTCGCGGTCGAGTCGGGCAACGGCGAAGGCGCCGTGGTGACCACCTCGCGCGAAGAGCTCTTCTCGCTCGCGAACGAGGACCCGGCCAAGCTGAAGGTCCGGCCGCCCATCGTCACCGTCCTAGGCCACGTCGACCACGGCAAGACCTCCATCCTGGACGCCATCCGCCAGACGCACGTCGCCTCGGGTGAGGCCGGCGGCATCACGCAGCGGATCGGCGCCTACAAGATCGAGACCGCGGACGGCCATCCGGTGGTGTTCATCGACACCCCAGGCCACGAGGCGTTCACCGCCATGCGCGCCCGCGGTGCACAGGTGACCGACGTCGCCGTGCTCGTGGTGGCCGCCGACGACGGCGTGATGCCGCAGACGATCGAGGCCATCCACCACGCACGCGCGGCGAGGGTGCCCATCATCGTCGCGATCAACAAGATCGACAAGGACAACGCGAACGTGGACCGCGTGCACCAGGAGCTCGCGACGCAGGGCATCGTGACGCGGCATTACGGCGGCGAGTATGAATGCGTGCACCTCAGCGCCAAGACGGGCAAGGGCATCGACGACCTGCTCACCACCATCGTGCTGTCCACCGACATCCTCGAGCTGAAGGCGAACCCCGACCGCAATGCCATCGGCACGATCGTCGACGCGCACCTCGAGCGAGGTCGCGGCCCAGTCGCCACTGTGCTGGTCCAGGCAGGCACGCTCAAGGTGGGGGACGACTTCGTCTGCGGGCACATCTACGGCCGTGTCAGGGCTCTGGCCGACGATCGAGGCATCAGCGTCGAGGTCGCCTCTCCCGCGACGCCCGTCGTGGTATCCGGTATGAGCGAGGTCGCGCAGGCCGGTGACATCTTCCAGGTCGTCGGCTCTGAAAAGGCTGCGAGGCAGATCGCCCTGACGAAGCTCACCGAGAAGCGCACGCTCGAGGCCGCGAGGGAGTTTGCGCCACGCATCACGCTCGAAGAGCTCAGCCGCCGGGCCAAGGAAGGCGAGGTCAAAGAGCTCAGCCTGGTGGTCAAGGCGGACGCGCAAGGCACCCTCGAAGCGCTGCTCACCGCACTGCAGAAGATCGAAGACCCGGTGGTGGCGATCAAGATTGTCGGCCAGGGTGTTGGCGCCGTGAGCGACTCGGACCTGCTGCTCGCCGGTGTGTCGAACGCCATCATCGTCTGCTTCAACCTGAAGGCCACTCCCGCGTCGAACGCCGCGGCGGAGCGGGCGAAGGTCGAGGTCCGCTACTACGACGTGATCTACAAGCTGACCGAAGACGTCGAGCGCGCCGCCAAGGGTCTGCGCGAGCCGACGTATCGTCAGATCCGGGAGGGCAGCGTCGAGGTCATCACTCCCATCAAGATCCCGCGGCTCGGCGTCATCGCCGGCAGCCGCGTCCTGGAGGGCAAGGTCAGCCGTGGCGGCTGGGTGAAGCTTTTGAGGGGCAAGGACCAGGTCTTCGAGGGTCGAATCAACTCGCTCAAGCACTTCAAGGAAGATGTGCGGGAAATGCCGGCGGGCCAGGAGTGCGGTATCGGGCTCGAGGGCTACGAGGCGTTTGAGGCGGGCGACAGGATGGAGACCTACCGTCTCGAGCGCGAAGAAATCTAGGCAAGTGTCAACTTGCTGAAAGCGGAGGTCGTCATGACCAGCTACCGCGCCGATCAGGTTGGCGCGCAGGTGCGCGAGGAGATCATGTCCATCATCCGGCGCGATCTGAAGGATCCGCGCATCGGATTCGTGAGCATCACGGCCGTACGGATGTCTCCAGACCTTCGTTCAGCCCGTGTGCGCGTCAGCGTGCTGGGCACCCCCGACGAGAAGAAAGCGTCGATCAGAGGGCTGGTCTCGGCCAAGGGGTTGATCCGGCACGAGCTCGGCAAGCGGCTGCAGAACCTCAAAGCCTCACCTGAGCTGCGTTTCGAGCTCGATCCCTCGATCGAGTACAGCGTGCACATCAACGAGCTGTTGAAGGAAGTGCTGCCGCATGACGGAGCGGACGACAAGGAGGCGACGTCATAGCCAAGGCGGAGAGCAAGACTCGCAATCTTTATGACGAGATCAAGGACCTGATTGACGCCAATCAGGAGATCCTGATCTTCGGTCATAAGGACGCCGATGGCGACACCCTCGGCTGCAGCCTTGCGTTCGCTGAAGCGCTGCGCGCGGAAGGGAAAGAGGTATGGGTGCTCATCCCGCCGCCCCTGCCCGCGATGTACACGTTCCTTCCCGGCTTCGAGGACATCCAGGCGGAGCCACCGCATGGAGTCGATCCGACGCTGGTCCTGTTCTTCGACTCGGGCAACCTCGAACGCTCGGGCAGCGCGGTCCGGCAAATCGCCTCGCATGCCACGCTCGTGAACATCGACCACCACCCATCGAACTCACGCTTCGGCGATATCAACGTGATCGACCCCGATGCTTCGGCTGTGGGTCAGATGGTGCTGGAGATGCTCGACCACTTCGGTTATCCGATCACGCCGACGATGGCGACCAACCTCTATGTCGCCCTGCTCACCGACACCGGTGGCTTCCGGCACGAGAACACGACGCCCAGGGCGCTCGAGGACGCTGCGCGACTCGCTCGCCTCGGGGCCGACCCAGGCCACATCGCGACGCAGGTCTACAAGATGCGGCCCGAGACGACGCTCAAGTTGAGCGGCCTGGCGCTGGCCACCATGCGAGTCGAGATGGAAGGCCGCCTGGCGTGGGCCAACGTGACACGACGAATGCTGCGCGAGGCCAACGCCGCGATGGCGGAGTCGGAAGGCATCATCGACACGCTCAACAGCATCGCGGGCCTCGAGCTCGCCATCCTCTTCAAAGAGGTTCAAAGCGACCTGACGAAGATCAGCGTGCGGAGCCGCGGCGCCGTCGATGCGGCTGCCCTGTGCGCCGCATTCGGGGGCGGTGGGCACATTCGCGCGGCCGGCGCGGAGATCGAGAGACCAATGGAGGAAGCGGTCAAGCTGGTGCTCGCGGCCGCCAAGGAGGCGATCCTTGCCGCCTCGCCCCAGCGCTGACAGCCCCACTCTTGCCCCTTTTCCAACCGGCGTCCTGAATGTCGACAAGCCGGCGGGCGAGACTTCTTTCTCGGTCGTCAGCCGGCTGCGAAGGCTGACCGGGGCGCGACGCGTCGGGCATGCGGGCACGCTGGATCCGCTCGCGACGGGCGTGCTCCCCATCCTCTTCGAGTCAGCGACACGTCTCGCGGAGTTTGCGCTTCGGCTGCCCAAGACGTACGCCGCCGACATCCATTTCGGCTTTGTCACCGCGACCGACGACGCGGAGGCTCCGCTCGAGCCCATCGGCGATCCCAGCGGACTGACCGGCGAAATCGTCGCCGAGACGCTCTCGGTTTTCCTCGGCCGGATCCTCCAGGAGCCGCCTGCATACTCCGCGGTCAAGGTCGCGGGCAAGCGCGCTTACGAGCTGGCCCGAGCGGGTGTCGCCGAACGACCCGCGGCACGCGAGGTGGAGGTCTACACGGCGCGATTGATCGACTTCACTCCAGGACCAGCCGCGGTCGCGCGAGTCGAGATCCGTTGCGGCAGCGGCACCTATCTTCGGTCGATCGCACGTGACCTGGGGCTGCGTCTGGAGGTCGGCGGATACCTGGGCCGCCTCGTGCGGACCGCCTACGGGCCCTTGACGATCGATGAAGCGGTGGCCTCCGGGGAGGTGACGGATCCGCAGCAGGTGCTGGACAGGCTCCTCCCGGCCGAAGTCATACTGCCCGACATGGAGCCGGTGAAGCTCAACATCGAGCAGGAGGCGATGGTGCGCCAGGGGAGGGCGGTCCGCGTCCTGCCCGAGCCCAGGCCAGGTCTCGTCCGGGCGCACGATTCCGCCGGCCGGCTGATCGCGCTCGGGCACACGGACCCGCTGCGGCGGACCTTCGTGCCTGAGAAGGTGCTGCACTGAAGGTCCACCTTGGGCTCCCCACGAGTCCGATCGGTCCGGTTGCGCTCACGGTCGGCAGCTTCGACGGCGTCCACCTCGGACATCTAGACGTCATCCGCCACGTGGTTGGCGCCGCAAAGGCTGAGGCGGCGCAGCCGGCGCTGATCACCTTCGAGCCGCATCCGCGCTGCGTCCTCGACCCGGCAAACTGCCCTCAGTCGATCACCACCCTCAGCGAGAAGCTCGCGCTGCTCGAGGGGGCGGGCATCGAGCATGCGATCGTGATCCGCTTCGACCGGGCACTCGCGGCGCTGTCGCCGCAGGAATTCATCGACCAGCTTTCCGCTGTGATGGACATCCGGCGCTGGGTCATCGGCTACGACTTCGCCTTCGGGCGCGGGCGCACGGGAAACGCGGAGTGGCTGCGCGCGCACGGCCACCAGGTCGACGTGGTTGCCCCTTTCACGATCGACGGCCGCGAGCTGCACAGCTCCGAGGTGCGCCGGCTGGTCACCGCGGGCGATATCGAGGAGGCCAACCGGCTGCTCGGCCGCGAGTACTCGATGTCGGGGCCGGTCGAGTTTGGCGACCAGGTGGGGCGGCAGCTCGGCTTCCCAACCGCGAACATTGCGACCGAGCCGAACAAGCTGGTTCCCGCTCTGGGGGCATATGCAGGGAGAGTAAAACTCCTCCCCATTCATGGGGAGGTGGTGCCGACAGAGGCTCTTGACTTCGTCGCTGCCCTTTCCGTCGGTTACCGGCCTACATTCGGAGGCACGCAGCTCCGCGTGGAAGCATTCCTGCTCGACTTCGAAGGCGACCTCTACCAGCAGCGACTCGAGCTTCGGTTCATCAGCTACCTACACCCGGACATCAAGTTCCCGAGTCCGAACGACCTGGTGCGCCAGCTGAAGCAAGACGTCGCCGATACCCGCCGCATAGTTCGTGGCTAGGGTCGTCGTGGTCGGTGGAGGCATCGCGGGTTACACCGCTGCGCTGGCCGCACGCCGCGACGGCGCTGAGGTGACAGTCATCGCGCGAGCGCCGGGAGCCACCGCCCTGTATGCAGGTGGCATGGAGATCGTCGACAATCTCGAGTCACTTCTTGCTTCGCAGCCGCACCACCCCATCTCGAGGCTGGGAATGGACGGGTTCGCCCTCGCCACTGAGCTGGACAGCGCGATCTCGATTCTGCAGCTGGCGCTGAGCAAAGAAGGGTTGAAGCTGGAAGGGGGCTGGCGCACGCGCGGCATGTACGCGGACATTCACGGGCTGGCCCGGCCGGCCAACGTGGTGCCGTCGACGGTTGCGAGCGGTGAGTTGCGGAGCCTGATGGGGAAGAGGGTCGCGGTCGTTGGCGTGCCCGAGGTCGGTGACTACGACGCGACCTCGACGGCGCTGGCCCTCAAGGAGCTGCATGGCATCGAAGCGTTCGCGGCCGAGGTCGCGATTCCGGACCTCCCGCCGGCAGCTTCGCTCACCGACCTTTACGGACGCAGGGCGCCCGTCCCGAAACGCATCAAGGCCGAGTGGATCGCCTATCCACCAGGCTTTTCGAACTTTCCAGACAACAGCTTCGAGCTGCTCGCGTCCGCGCCATCGCCACATGGATGGCGGCTCCAGCAGGCGATCGGGCTGGGCGCGATCGCGGCGGAGATAACGTCGTTTGATGTGGGGCAGGGGCGCATCACCGCGGCGCGCGCGGGCGATCGCATCTTTCGTGGCGACGCCTTCATCCTGGCGACCGGCCGCCATATCGGCGGAGGTCTCCGCGCCGGACGGAGCACCGTCGAGCCGCTGCTCGGCCTCGGCGTGTTCTATGAAGGACAGGCGGTGGGAGCGCTCGGTACGCGCCTCCACCATCTCCGATATCTCGATCCCGCGTCCGAGATGCGAACCGGGCTTGCGACCGACAAGCGCCTCCATCCGCTCACCGACGATGGGGCCGCGCCGTACTCGAATCTTTACGCGGTGGGAGCAGTCCTCGGTGGATACGAGTACAGCGGCCCGTGCGGCTTCGGTGTTCCAATCCTCACCGGCTGGCTCGCGGGTCGCTGGGCGGCGAAACAGGCCGCATGAGAGAGGAAATAGAGAGCATCGTCGGAGCCTCAGCCGTCGACGAACGGCCGGTTCACGATCTGTGGCCGCACGGCATCATGGAAGGGCGGGCGGGCAAGCCACGCAATCGCGTCCTGGTCGCCCGGCCGGTCGAGCGCGCTCACCTTTCGACCCTGCTGCAGCTGGCAGGGGCCAATGGATTCAACGTGATCCCGATGGGCGGCGCGACGGGCGTGTGCGGGGCGGTCTCGCCATCCATCGGTGAGTTGGTGCTCGACATGGGCGGTTTCGATCACATCATCGAGGTCGATGAGACCAACCTGATCTGCCGCTGCGAGGCAGGAGTCAACGGGATGACGCTCGAACAGCACCTCAACCAACGCGGGCTGACCCTCGGTCATTACCCGAGCTCTCTTCCCGGCACCACGGTCGGCGGGCTGATCGCCACACGGTCGTCAGGTCAGGAGTCGAGCCGTTACGGAAACATCGAGGACATGGTGCTTGCCCTTGGCGTCGTTCTTCCGGACGGCACCTATGCCGCGCCGAGACCAGGCCTCCGCTCGGCGGTCGGACCTGCGCTGCACCAGTTGTGGGTCGGGGCGGAAGGTGGGCTCGGGATCGTGGTCGAGGCGGTGCTGCGAGTGCACCGGCTGCCTGAAGCGACCATTGGAAACGGATACGCCTTCCCTGATCTGGCGAGCGGGCTCGAATGCATGCGGGCGGTGATGCAAGCCGGCATCAGGCCGCAGCTCATGCGTCTCTATGACGCGGAGGACACGACTTTCAACGGCTACGACCTCGGCGCCGGTGAATGTCTTCTGGTCATCGCGACGGCCGGCCTGGCGGACGTGGCGAAGGCCGAAGCCGCCGCCGTCAAAAAGTTCGCCGGTGACGCAAAGGATCTCGGCGATGCGCCATGGGAGCGCTGGCGGCGTCATCGGTTTGATCTTTCCGCCGATCTTCTCAAAGCCTTCCTCGAACCGGCCAATACTTTCCTCGATGTGATCGAGGTCGCGGGAACCTGGACCGTGCTGTCCGAGCTGCACACTAGGGTCAAGACCGCAATAGGCGTCGGCCCACTGGCGTTATGCCACTTCAGTCATGCCTACGAGCAGGGCTGCTGCGCGTATTTCACGTTCGGCGGCTCCAGCGAGACGGAAGACGGCGCGAGGGCTGCTTATGAGCAGGCCTGGGAGGGCACGATGAGCGCGGCTCTCGACCTTGGCGCGACGATCAGCCACCATCATGGCGTCGGCCGGGCGCGGGCCAGGTGGGTGGCCGATGAGATGGGAGGCTGGGTGTGGGTATGGAGAGCGGTGAAAGAGGGTATCGACCCTGAGGGAATCATGAATCCGAACAGCATTGGAGGTGTCCCGTAGGCAGCCATCCCGGCTCGCCGATCCTGTTCATCGTCAACCCCGCCTCCGGTGGCGGCAGGGCCGGTCGGGAGTGGGCGGTGGTGGAGGGCTGGCTGCCGTCGACCGGCCTCCAGTACGAAACCGCGCTTACAACGCGTCCGCTCGAGGCGACAGAGATGGCTCAACGTGCAGTTAGGGAATCGCGCCCAGTCGTTGTGGCGGTGGGTGGCGACGGCACGCTCAACGAGGTCGTCAACGGTTTCTTCCATAACGGGGCTCCTCTGCCGACGACGACCAAGCTGGCCATGGTCCCGCTTGGCTCCGGCGGCGACTTTCGGCGCACTTTGCGGGTTCCGATCGACCCCAAGGAAGCCGTCGAAGTCTTGAGGAGCGGGATGGTGAGGAAGCTCGACGCGGGGTGCGTCACATTCCAAACCGCGGATGGCGGTACCGCGACCCGTCATTTCATCAACATCGCGGACGCGGGCTTCCCGGGCGAGGTCGTGTTTCGGGTCAACAAAGGAAGCAAGCGCTTGGGCTCGATGACGTACACCGTCGGCGGGGCGCTTTCAATGCTGACCTACAGCAACAAGCCGATGACGGTGGTCATCGACGGCGAGACACACGAGCTCACCAAGGCCCAGCAGGTGGTCATCGCCAACTGCCAGTACTACGGCGGTGGAATGCAGATCGCACCGTCGGCCTCTCCGACGGATGGGGTGTTCGATGTGATCCTCATCAAAGACGCCGGCAAGTTGGAAACGATCCGTGGCATGAACGACATCCGCAACGGCAAGCACCTGGACAATGGAAACCCGAAAATTGAGCTCATGTACGGAAAGCGAATCTCGATCACCTCGCCGGAAGCGGTTCGTATCGATGTGGATGGCGAAGATCCCGGCTTCCTGCCTGCGCTCTTCGAGATCCAGCCCGGCGCCATCGAGTTCATAACCCCGAGATGACGCGCGGGGTTATCGCAACCCCGCATCACGTCGCGAGCGAGGTTGGTGCCCAGGTCCTGCGCGACGGAGGCAACGCGATCGACGCGGCGATCGCGGCGGATGCCGTCCTATGCGTGGTCTATCCGCAGATGACATCCGTCAGCGGCGACCTGATGGCGATGGTGTGGCCGGCCGGGGCAAGCGAACCCATCGGCCTCATAGGCGCCGGGCGCTCAGGTGAGCTGGCGACGATCGACGCAGTGCGCTCTCGCGGGCACGAGTCGATGCCCCTGCGCGGCATCCTCTCGGTTACCGTGCCCGGCACGGTCGACGCCTGGGGCCGGTTGCTCGAGCGTTTCGGCACGCTTGGGCTCGGTGCCGTCCTCGACTCGGCGGCTTTGCTCGCAAGGGATGGCTACACGATCACCGCTCACCTGTCGGAGTTCTTGAAAGACGCCGCGGGCTGGC
>VBKD01000087.1 GCA_005888075.1 Chloroflexota bacterium | reverse complement strand
CGAAGGAGATGATCGGAATGCCGAAGGCGTCGCAGAACCGGATAAAACGAGCCGCCTTGACCGATGCGTTGATGTCGATCGCGCCGGCGAGCACCTTGGGCTGATTACCCACGATGCCGACGACGTGGCCGCCAAGCCTTCCGAGGCCGGTGACGATGTTCTGCGCGAAGAACGGCTGCACCTCGAAAAACTCGCGCTCGTCGAGTACGCGCGAGACGACCTCTCGCATGTCATAGGGTTTGTTCGGCGATTCGGGGACGATCGTCTGGAGCTCGATGTCGGCACGCTCGGGGTCGTCTTTGGTGGCGACGAAAGGAGGTCGCTCCGCATTCGAGAGCGGCAGATACGAGAGCAGCTTCCTCACCCCGTCCACGCAAGCCTGCTCGGAGCGAGGCAGGAAGTGGGCCACTCCAGAGGTCCCACTGTGAACGTCGCCGCCGCCCAGCTGATCGAACGTGACCGCCTCGCCGGTGACGACCTTGATGACCTCGGGCCCCGTGATGAACATGTAGCCCTGGCCGGCGACGATGAAGATGAAATCGGTGATCGCCGGTGGGTAAACAGCGCCACCGGTGCAAGGCCCGGCGATGACGCTGATCTGCGGGATGACCCCAGAGGAGCGCACGTTGCGCAGGAAGATGTCCGCGTAGCCGGCGAGCGCCACCACTCCTTCCTGGATGCGTGCTCCGCCGGAATCGTTGATGCCGATGATCGGCACGCGGTTGCGGAGAGCCAGCTCCTGCACCTTGACGATCTTTTCCGCGGTCACCTCGCCGAGCGAACCGCCGAAAACCGTCGCGTCATATGCATAGATGGCGACCGGACGGCCGTCGATCTCTCCAAAGCCGGTCACGACACCATCGCCGGCTATCCGGCGCTCCTCCATGCCGAACCCGTGAGCGCGATGGGTGGCGAACATGTCGAGCTCGACGAACGAGCCTTCGTCGAGCGTCATCTCGATCCGGTCGCGCGCGGTTGCCTTGCCCGCGGCACGACGCTTGTTCGCGGCCTCCGTCTCGGCGTGCAGCGCCTGATACCGTCGCTTGCGGTACTGGTTGATCTTTTGCTCAGAGACGCTGGTGGCGGCGCGTTCCGGCGCTTCGACACCTTCCAGGCTTGGCGTTGTTCGACGGACTGGTGTGAGTGACTTGGGTCGCCTGGCTGCCATAGCGCATATCGTAGGCGCCGTGCCCGAGACCAGCCCCGCAAGCCAGGAGCTCGATCTCGATCGCGTCACGCTGCGTCAATTGCGGACTTTCAAGACCGTGGCCGATATGGCGAGCTTCAGCCTTGCGGCGCACCGGCTGAGGCTGAGCCAGCCATCGGTCTCCTACCAGGTCAAGGAGCTCGAGGACACACTCGGCCTGCCGCTGCTCGATCGTTTGGGTAAACGAGTTCAGCTCACCGAGGCAGGCTCGATGCTTTACGGCTACGCGCGCCGCATCCTCGATGAGCTTGACGAAGCGGCCCTGGCCGCTGAAGAGATGCGCGGCATCAAGCGCGGCAGCCTGAGGGTCGGCGCCAGCACGACGGTCGGAATCTATCTGCTGCCGGCCGCGTTGGGCGCCTTCAAAAAGCTGCATCCAGGCCTGGTCATCTCGCTCGAGATCGGCACACGCGAACGCGTCCAGCAGCAGGTGCTGCGCAATGAGCTGGACCTGGCGGTGGTGGGTCCCGCATTGAAAGACCCGGACCTGGTCATCGTTCCCTTCATCAGCGACGAGCTGGTCGTCGTCGCGCCTGCCGGCCACGGACTGGCGGCGAGGCGGGCTCTGACCTTGAAAGATGTCGCGCGTGAGCCGTTCATCATGCGCGAGGCGTCGTCCGGGAGCAGGTGGTCGCTGGAGAAGGCCGCGCGCAAGGCGGGCGCCAAGCTGCAGGTGGCGATGGAGCTCGGCTCCAATGGAGCCATCAAGCATGCGGTTGAATCAGGGCTTGGCCTGGCGGTGCTCTCACGCTTCGCGTGCGCCCTGGAAATCGCCAGCGGCAGGTTGGTCGAGCTCGACGTCCAGGGTTTCCCGATCCAGCGTGACTGGCACATCGTCCACCTACGCCGGCGCCGCCTGCCTGCATCTGTGCGCGCTTTCATCGACTTCTTGAAGGACACGACCTGGCTCTCGCGCAACGGGTCGCGCAGTCGCGTCCGGCCCCCGACCGATTGACCGATTGATCGATGGCCTGAAGCGGGCCGCAGCGGACGTGTTCACGCGTCCGGCCCTTTGGTGGGCGATCGCCGTCGTGTTCTGGATTCGCGTCGGGGTCCTTACGGTGCTCACGCCACGCAGGGCGGACGCGGAAGGCATGTGGGAAGGGGCGCGTGCCTACCTTCAATTTCCCTCGCATATGTATGACTCGGCCGCCGAATATCTCGCGCGGCTGCACATCATCGCTCCGCCGGGAGGCCTCGAGGCTTTCGTCAGCCCGCCCGCGGTGGCTGCCCTCGCCGCCCCGATCGCGCTCCTGCCCAAGCCGATCGGCGTCCAGGTCTGGACCGCGATCGATGCCATCGCATTGGTGCTCGCGCTGCTCCTGCTCTACCGGACCATCGGGTCGGGGCATCGCCTGGCGCAGCCGTTCTTCTGGCTCGTCGCGGGCTACTTCCCGCCTCTGTTCGCGGATGTCCTCGCGGGCCAGCGAGGTTGCGTGCTGCTGGCCGGAGCGATGGCGTCGATCTGGCTGGAAAGGAACCGCGCGTCCCTTGCCGGGGTCGCCGGCGGGCTCGCCGCCTCGCTCAAGTACTACCCGGCCGCGATGGTCATCGGCCCAAGGCCTGAGAATCGAATCCGCTACGCCGTCGTGCTCGGCGCGGTCCTCGTGCTGGTGACAGTTGTGACGTTCGTCCCGCTGGGTGTGGGTGGAACCCTTTTCTACTACCAGCACGTCCTGATTCCGTCGCTCGCGTCGCACAATCCCGACTGCGCATACGACTCGGTGCGCACGCTGTTCATGCGGACCATCGGCGGCGAGCCGTACGCGCAGCCGGCCGGGGATGGATACGTGATGGTGTCGTCTCCTGTCCACCTGCCCGGTTTCGCGCTCCTGCTCTCCTACGCGAGCGCGCTTTTCTTTGCCGCCGGCGCCGCCTGGGGTGCTTGGCGCAGCGGTTGGAATCCGGCGTACGGGATGTCACTCGGCTTTGCGCTCGGGGCGCTCATCCCCAACGAGGTGTGGCCCTACCAGTGGCTGCCGCTGCTGCCTCTGGTACTTCTGCTCGTCGTCCGCGGCATTGAGCGCCGACGCTACAAGACGCTCGCTGTGCTCGGTGTGTTTCTGCTGGGTTTCTACCGCGCTCCCTGCGACCTCCTCTTTCCGAACCTCTGGACGATTGCCGGCGTCGCGGTCTTCGTTTTGGCTGTATGGGAAAATCGAATCTTCCGCAACGAGACGTTCTGAGGCATAGGGGGAACGAGATGGCGCTCAACGCCGAAGTCAGCTTTACGTGGCTTGGTCACGGCACGTGGAAGGTCCGAAGCGCCAGACAAAAAGATGTCCTGATCGACGCGTGGGTCATGAACAACCCCGCGACGCCTGAAAAACTGAAGACCATCGACAAGTGCGACCTCATGCTGATCACGCATGCGCATGGCGACCATATCGGCGACGCGTTGGAGATCGCCCGAAAGACGAAGCCCAAAATCCTCACGATCGTCGAGCTCGCCACGTGGCTCGGCTCCAAGGGCCTCGACGGAGGCAGCATCATCGCGTCCAACAAAGGCGGAACCGTCGACATCGACGGCATCAAGGTCACCCTCGTCCACGCTGAGCATTCCTGCGGCATCAACGACAACGGCCAGATCCTCTACGGCGGTGAGCCGTGCGGGCTGGTGATCGAGTTCGAGAACGGCTACACCATCTATTTCGCGGGCGACACCGACGTCTTCGGCGATATGGCGCTAATCAGCCAGCTGAGCAAGCTTGACGCCGCGTTTCTGCCTATCGGGGACTTCTACACGATGGGGCCCACGCGGGCGGCCAAAGCGGTGGAGCTGCTGGGCGTCAAAACGGTGGTGCCGATGCACTTCGCCACATACCCGGTCCTGACCGGCCGGCCGAGCCAGCTTCAGGAGCTGGTGGGTCCAGGTGTGAAGGTACTGGACATCAAACCCGGAGACACCGTCTAAGCAAGTTCCACGCCGCGGATGTCCTGCTAGCGTGGTCGTGTGAAGTTCCGGTATTCCCGCTGGGACGGGACGCAGAAGCTCGACGACCTCGACGCCGGCGACGTCCTCGACGCCCTCTCGGACGACCTGATGAACTACGGGGACCTCAACGCCGCCCTGCAGCGGCTGCTGCGTTGGGGCTCGCCCAACATGCCCGGCCTCGAGCAGCTGCTGAAGCAGCTCCGCGAGCAGCGGGAGCGCGAGCTTGGTCGCTACAACCTCGACTCGACGGTCGAGCAGCT
>VBKD01000086.1 GCA_005888075.1 Chloroflexota bacterium | reverse complement strand
GATCTTCGAGTTCCTCCGCCACCTCGCGCCCCTCGAGATCATCGACGTCGCGGTCGTCGCCTTCGTCCTCTATCAGCTGATCCGCCTGCTGCGCGGAACGCAGGGCATCCAGATCCTGGTCGGTCTCGTCCTGCTCGTTGTCGTCGGCGTGCTGGCTACGCAGCTCAACCTGGTGCTGCTCTCGTGGTTGTTCAGAAACGCGACGTTCTTCATCGTCATCGCGGTCATCGTCATGTTTCAGCCCGAGCTCCGCCGCGCTCTGGACCAGCTGGGTCGAATCGGCCATATCGGCCGGCCGCTGTCGCGATTCAACGCCAGCCAGTACAACCAGGCCATCTCGGAGGCGATCCGCGCCGCGGAGCGGCTCAGCACGAAGCACACTGGTGCCATCATCGCCTTCGAACGAGATGTCGGATTGGAGGACTATGCGGCAACCGGTGTGCGGATCAACGGCGAGATCTCGGACGAGATGCTCCAGTCGATCTTCTATCCGAACTCCCCGCTCCACGACGGAGCCGTGATCGTTCGCGGGAACCGCATCCTCGCTGCCGGCTGCCTGCTCCCGCTTCCCGAGGAAGGAACCGTCCGCGAGCGGTTGGGGACGCGCCACCGCGCGGCGCTCGGTCTGTCGCTGGCGTCCGATGCCCTGGTTCTCGTAGTCTCCGAGGAAACCGGAAACATCTCAGTGATCGAAGAAGGAAAGATCAGCCGCAACCTCGACCCTGACAGCCTCCGGCGGCGCGTGGCCGTCAAGGTGGCGTCGCCCAACGGCAACGGGATATTCAGGTTCCGGAGATGAGCTGGAATCTCATCACGGACGAATGGCGGTTCAAGCTGCTCGCGTTCGGGCTTGCGGCATTGATGCTGGGCGCGGTCGCCTTCTCTCAAAACCCGCCCACGAGCAAGCCGCTCACCGTCCCGCTGACGTACCCGAATGTGCCGTCCAACCTCATCCTCATCAACCCGCCAACCAAGATCAACGTGACCGTGTCCGGCCTCGGCGACGCGGTGGCGGCCGTGACGCCGAATAACGTGGGCGCCACCGCGGACGCGTCGCACGCCACCCCAGGTACGGCAGTGAAGCTCGTTGTGAGCGCGGTCGCGACGGACCGCAGAGTCATCGTGCAGAACCCACCGCCCATCGTCGTAACTATCGACACCCGTCAGGTCAAGGATCTCCCTGTCCAGGTGATAGCGCGAGCAGCTCCTGGCTGGAGCATCAACCAATCGAAGACCATGGCGCTGTGCCCGCCCAAGACAAGCCCATGCACCGTCCGCTTCGACGGTCCGGCAAGCTGGGAGACCAACCTGACCGCGAGCGTGACCATCGGCGGACAGGTCCAGGCCGGCACCATCGACTCGCCGAACCAGCCGGTCCAGCTCCAGAACAGCAACGGCCTGCTCGACCTGTCGAGCGCCGGAGGCATTACCACCTCGCCGACCGCCAACATCGACCCGGTCTCCGTGTCTGTCCACGTGGAGGCGGCGCCCGGTTCAACCAGCAGCACTGTTCCGCTGGTCGACGCGGCTCCATCTCACCCGCCGCCGCCGTGCTACCGCGTCACCGGAATTACGATCAACCCGGTGACCGTTGTGATCAGTGGCGATCCCGTCTCGCTAGGGAAAGTCCAAAGGATCCCGCTGCCTCCGGTCGACCTCAGCGGCCACACCTCGGACTGGACCGTCCAGGTTGCCATTCCATACCCGGCCGGAGTCAGCGGCGGGGATGTCGCCAACGCCACGGTCCACTATTCGATCTCTCAAAACCCGAACGTCACATCCTGCCCCTAGCCGGGGTAACCTGGCGGCCGTCCTGGGCGTTAGACCCTCCGTACCAGTCGAAACCACCGCCCTGGGTGTTCTACTAGAGGTAAAGAAATGTGCGGAATCATCGGCTACCTGGGCGATCGCGAAGCCACCCCGATCTTGATGGAGAGCCTGAAGCGGCTCGAATACCGCGGCTACGACTCGGCGGGGGTCGCGGTCCTCGAGCTGCCCCATAACGGCGACGCCACCCGGACGAGCATCACCAAGTCCGAGAAGAAGGTCGACACCCTCATCGAGAAGCTCAACGCCAACATGCCCTCAGGCCGCCTCGGCATCGGGCACACCCGCTGGGCCACCCACGGCAAGCCGACCTACATCAATGCCCATCCGCACACCGACTGCAAGGGCAAGATCTTCGTTGTCCACAACGGCATCATCGAGAACTTCGCCGAGCTGAAGGCCGAGCTCCAGGCCGCGGGGCACGAGTTCCCCTCGGACACCGACACCGAGGTCGTGCCGCACCTAATCGAAGCCAACTACAAGGGTGACTTCCTCGCCGCCGTCAGGGCCGCGCTCAAGCGCATCCGCGGCACTTACGCCCTGGCCATGTTCTCGAGCGACGACCCCGAGCTCCTGGTCGGCGCGCGCCTCAACGCGCCTCTCGTGGTCGGTCTCGGCGACAACGAGTACTGGATCGCCTCCGATATCACGGCCATCATTCCTTACACCAAGCGCGTGCTGGTGCTCGGTGAGGGCGAGGTCGCCGCGGTCACACCGCTTGGCCCGGAGGTTTCGACGCTCGACGGCAAGACCGTCAAACCCAAGATCGTCCACGTCGACTGGGACGTCGCCCAGGCCCAGAAGGGCGGCTTCGACCACTTCATGCTCAAGGAGATCCACGAAGAGCCCGACGCCGTCGCCAACGCGATGCGCGGCCGGCTGACGGATGACGGTGTCGTTTCATTCCGCGAGTTCGACCTTCCCGACGATGACCTGCGCCGCATTCGCGAGGTGTTGCTGCTGGGCATGGGCACCTCGCTGCACGCCGCGATTGTCGGCGAGCTGGTCATCGAAGACTGGGCGGGCATCCCGGCTCGTGCGGAGGACGCTTCGGAGTTCCGCTATCGCCGGCCCACCTTCGGTGATAAGACGCTGAGCGTGGTGATCACACAGTCCGGTGAGACCGCGGACACGCTGGTCGCGTTGCAGCAGGCCAAGTGCCGTGGCGCGCTCAGCGTGGCGGTGACCAACGTCATCGCCAGCTCGGCCGCGCGTGATGCCGACGGCGCTATCTACCTGCACAGCGGGCCGGAGATCGGGGTCGCGTCGACCAAGACATTCGTCGCCCATCTCTCCAGCCTCTATCTGCTCGCCATGAAGCTCGCAACCGTCCACGGGCGCGTGTCACTCGAGCGCCGCCGTGAGCTGGTCGAAGCGCTGCGCGCGCTGCCGGACCAGGTGCAGGGCATCGTGGACCGCGAGAAGGAGATCGCGAAGCTGGCCGACAAATACAGCGGCTACAAGAACTTCATGTTCGCCGGCCGCGGCCTGGGCTTCCCGGTTGCGCTGGAGGGCGCGCTCAAGCTGAAGGAAATCTCTTACATACATGCGGAGGGCACCAGCGGCGGCGAGCTGAAGCATGGAGCCATCGCGTTGCTCGACGAGAGCTTCCCGGTCGTCGCGATCTGCACCGACAGCCCGACCAGGGAAAAGATGGTCAGCAACGTGCACGAGATCGTGGCCCGCAACGCTCCGGTGCTCGCGCTCGTAACCAAGGGCGACCATTCGCTCGACGACGTCGCCACGGACATGTTCGAGATGCCCGCGGTCGAAGAGGCGTCATCAGCGGTGCTCAACACGGTGATGCTGCAACTCTTCGCCTACCACGTCGCCACCAAACTAGGCCAAGACGTAGACCAACCCCGCAACCTAGCAAAGTCAGTAACGGTCGAGTAGGGAAACGAAAACTCCTCCCCATATGGGGAGGTGGCCGCTGCCCGAAGGGCACCGGCCGGAGGGGCCGACCTGGCAGCTGCAGCTACTAAAGGCACAATGGTGGCGTGCAGAGAATCGGTGTCGACGCCGTATCGGTCGACCGCATCGCTCTCGCGATCAAGCGCTCCGGCCCCGGTTTCCTGAACAAGGTCTACACCACGGCCGAGCAGGCCTACTGCGGGGGCAACGCGGAGCGCCTCGCCGGCCGCTGGGCGGCCAAAGAGGCGGTGATCAAGTGCTTCGACGGCACAGGGATCTGCTTCCCACGCCGCCGCATCGAGGTCCTGCCGGGCCCCAAAGGCGCCCCGAGGGCTCGCCTGCTGGGCGACGCGCGCGGGGCGATGGTCGAGGTGAGCATCACGCACCACAGCCAGTTGGCCGTCGCAACGGCGCACCTGGAGATGCCCGAAGCCGGCTCTCTCCTCCCGGCGCCCGAGGCCGTCCTCCTGCCGGCCCGACCGCCGGACGCGCACAAGGGCACCTTCGGCACCGCGGTTGTCCTGGCGGGGAGCCTCGGCCTGACCGGGGCCGCCTACCTTTGCTCCACGTCCGCGGCTCGCACGGGAGCCGGCCTGGTGCGCCTGCTCGTAGCCGATGCCATTTATCCCATCCTCGCCGCGAAGTGCACCGAGGTGATGGCGACGCCCGTGCCGGAGGTGGCGCCGGGCGCAGTCGGCCATGCCGCCTATGACTCGATCCTCCGGCAGATGGAGGGCGCGGAGGTCGGGATCGTCGGCCCCGGGC
>VBKD01000085.1 GCA_005888075.1 Chloroflexota bacterium | reverse complement strand
ATGCGTCCGTGATCTTCAGCATGGCTGCCTCCTTGGCTTCACCTCCAGCTGGTCGGGCCCAAAGCCCGGTGCAACCTCCTGATTATGCGCCCGGCTAGGCCCGGCTGCCGTAGGCCACCAGGCTGCGATGTGTAGCCGTAAAACCAGCTTCGCGCAGCGCACTTTTCAGTGGCGATTCCATGACTGATGCGCCGTCCACCTTTTGCAGCTCGACACGTCCCGCATTGGTCGCGATGTTGATCAATGCCTGAAGATGCGCCTCGCTCACCTGCCCATTCGTGATTAGCGAACGACCGCCGCGTTCGAGGTAAAGCACGAGCCGGCCATCATCGATCACACAGTAGGCTCCGGCGGCGCGAGCCATGCGGGCGTCATTGGCGGGCCAGGGCAAGACCGATCCGAATCCGTTCGCGGGATCGGTCGCCGCCAACGCGACAATTCCGCCACCGGATTCCCTGAGCGATCGCAGCCGATCGACCGCCCCGGACAACGCGAACTGCGAGCCTCCGAGTCCCTCGACGAAATAGCCGCGGCGGATGCGGCCTGACTCCTCCATCGCGCGCAGCACCGGATAGAGACTTGCGAATCCGCCGGCCCAACCCTCCGCCACCACCGCCTCGCGCGTTAAAACTCCGTGGCGCTGCAGGAGGACGCCGGCTTCCGAGTGCAGCCGCTCGGTCACACTGGCGCCGGGTCCGACCAGGTCCGCGACCAAAGACCACCGGCCGGTCGCGCGAGGCTGGGTGAGTCGTGGCAGGCGTGGGCGGCGGGTAGGTCTGCGCGCAGCCGGACCGAGGAGTCGGAGCGGCGCGAACGTGTCGTTGGTGACCTCGCCCGACCAAACCAGGTCCCACAGGGCGTCGAGCATCTCGTCCTCGTCGCCGCCGCCGCAGTTGTTGTACACGTCTCGAAAGAAGCCGGCGCCGCGAGCCTTGAGATAAGACCGCAACCGGCCATGCAGCTCTGACTCTGGCGGCGTCGAGGGGCCCGGAAGTAGACGCGGCGCGTCGCCTCGCAGGTACAGAGCGACCCGGCCATCGCTGGTGCCCAGCGAGCCGCGACCGACCCACACCACCTCGCCCATCGACACCAGCTCGTCGAGAAGACGAGGCGTGTAGCCCGCAACGCGATTTGCGATGACGTCGCGTTCGATCACGGTCGCCGGCAGCGCAAGCCCCTGCAGCTGAAACACGACTTCGAGCAGCCGGTCCATTCCGCCGGCCCGGGCCCCGACGCCATGCCAGGCTGGAAGGAATCGGGCGAGAGCCTCGGGCGGAACCGACTCGACCTCGCGACGAAGCGCGGCCAGCGAGCGCCGCCGCAACATCCGCAGCACCTCCGGATGGCAGTACTCACGACCCTCCGCCGCCCTCCGGAATTCACCTGCGACCACGTCGCCGCGTGCCGCCAACCGCCGCAGCGCCGCTTCGACCACGTGAGCCGGCATGCCCCAACGTTTCGCCGGCTCGGCGGTCGTGAACGGGACATGCGTGCGGGCGTAGCGTCTGAGCAGGCCGTCGACGGGATCGGGTCCGGCGACCAGGAATGCCTCGGGCAGACCGATGGGTACGCTCGCGCCCAGCGCTTCGCGATACCTTCCGGCATCCTCGGCTGCGATCCATCGAGCCTCGCCCGCGAGCCGCATGGCAACGGCCCTTCGCTCCTTCTCCAATGCACGCAGCCACTCCGGCGCTACTCCCCGATCGGCCGCTTCCTTCTCGCTCAGGTCGCCGAGACGGACCAACAGGTCGTGTGATTCGTCCATGTCGCGGGGGAAGCGCTCCGGCAGCAGCCCCTGCAGCTCGAGCTCCACGTACGCGATCGCCTCCGGATCGAGCAGCTCGCGGAGATCCTCGCTGCCGAGCAGCTCTGCGAGAAGGTCGCGGTCGAGCGTGAGCGCCTGGGCGCGGCGCTCGGCCAGCGGCTGGTCGCCCTCGTACATGAACTCCGCGACATATGAGAAGAGCAAGGAAGACGCGAATGGTGAGGCCCTCTCGGTGTCCACCGCCACCACGCGGATGTCGCGCGACCGGATGGATCGGAGCAGCCCTGTGAGCGCGGCCATGTCGAAGTGGTCGCTCATGACCTCTCGCCATGTCTCGGCGAGGATCGGGAAGTCGGGATACTGCCCCGCGACCTGCAGCAGGCCCGCGCTGCGCATCCGCTGCTGCCACAACGGCGTGCGCTGACCGGGCCGGCGTCTCGGCAGAAGTAGAGAGCGTGCGGCGTTCTCTCGAAAACGAGCCGCGAACAGCGCGGAGCCCGGCAGCTGCGCCGCAACCAGCGACTGAATTTCGTCGGGATCCAGGATCAGGTCATCGAGGGCCGGTGGCGACTCGACCTCCGGCAGATGCATCGCGATCCCGTCATCGGTCCACAGGGCGCGAGCATCCACACCGAGCTTTTCATGCAGGTGCGCCTCGAGCGCCAGCGCCAGCGGGGCGTGCACGCGGCCCCCGAACGGAGTGTGCAGGCACACTCGCCAGTCGCCGACCTCATCGCGGAACCGCTCCACGACTACGGTCCGGTCATCCGGGACGACACCCGTCGCGGCAGCCTGGTCCTCGAGGTACGCAAGGAGGTTCTTGATCGCGAGATCGTCGAAGCCGGCCCTCTCGCGCAGACGCTGGGCAGCGGCTTTCGGTTGCAGCCCGCGCAGCTCGCGCACCATCTTGCCGAGCGCGGCGCCGAGCTCGACCGGCCGGCTGGGGGTGTCAGCTTTCCAGAACGCGATCTTGCCCGGCTCGCCGGGGGCCGGTGTCACGAGGACCTGAGACGGGGTGATCTCCGCGATCCTCCATGTCGATGCGCCAAGCACGAACGTCTCGCCCACGCGAGTCTCGTAAACCATCTCCTCGTCCAGCTCGCCGACCCGCCTCCCGTCTTCGAGGAGGTTGACGCTGTATAGGCCGCGATCGGGGATCGTGCCCGGATTGGTGACTGCCAGCCGCTGGGCGCCTGCGCGTCCGCGCACCCTGCCCGCGATGCGGTCCCATACGAGCCGCGGGCGCAGCTCGGCGAATTGATCCGACGGGTAACGGCCGCTCAGCATATCGAGCACGGACTCGAACGCGCGAGGTCCGAGGTCACTGTAGGGATACGCGCGGCGCACCACGCGACCCAGCTCTTCGATGTCCCATTCGTCGAGCGCGCACATCGCGACGATCTGCTGCGCGAGCACATCGAGTGGCTTGCGCGGAACCACCGTCGATTCGATCCGGCCCTCGAGCATGCCTTCGACCACGGCGGCCGACTCGAGCAGGTCGCCCCGGAATTTCGGGATGACCACGCCGCGAGAAACCTCTCCCACCGAATGGCCCGCGCGACCCACTCGCTGGATGCCCGCCGCCACGCTGGGCGGGGCCTCGATCTGCAGCACGAGATCCACGGCGCCCATGTCGATACCCAGCTCGAGCGTGGAGGTGGCGACGAGGCCTCGCACCACGCCCGCCTTCAGCTCATCCTCGATGAGCATGCGCTGCTCGCGGGCGATCGAGCCGTGGTGTGCGCGCACCAGCTCTTCGCCGGCCAGCTCGTTGACGCGCGCCGCGATGCGTTCGGCCAGGCGGCGGGAGTTGACGAAAACGATGGTCGAGCGGTGCTCACGAATCAACTCGAGCAACCGCGGGTAGATCGCGGGCCAGATGCTGTTGAAGCCTCTGGCGCCGTCCTCGTCCTCAGCGGTCAGCCGGGTCATGTCCTCGACAGGAACTTCGACCCTTACTTCCATGGTCTTCAGGCGGCCCGCATCGACGATCGCCACCTCGCGGTCGGTGCCCCCGAGAAAATGCCCGACCTCCTCGAGTGGCCGCTGCGTGGCCGAGAGTCCGATGCGCTGCGGCTGGACCTTCGTCAGCGCGCAAAGTCGCTCGAGGCTGAGGGCGAGGTGGCTGCCTCGTTTGGTCGATGCGACGGAATGGATCTCGTCGACGATGAGCCAGCGGACCGAAGCCAGCATCTTGCGCGCCGCGCTGGTGAGGATGAGGAACAGCGATTCCGGGGTCGTGATCAGGATGTCGGGCGGGTGCCGCTCCATGGAGCGGCGGACGTCCGCGGGCGTGTCACCGGTCCGGATCGCGACCTGGATGTCGGGCGCTTTGATGCCGAGCATCTCGCTCTGGCGACGGAGGCCGACGAGCGGGGAGCGCAGGTTGCGGTCGACGTCATGCGCCAGGGCTTTCAGCGGCGACACATAGAGGACGCGACACCTCTCCGCCTCGGCCGGCATGGGCGCCGTCGAGAGGCGGTCGAGACACCACAGGAAGGCCGCGAGCGTCTTGCCACTGCCGGTTGGCGCCGCCATCAAGACGTGGCGACCGGCAGCCACCTCGGTCCAGCCCCTCTCTTGCACATTCGTGGGTGTGGCGAAGGCGGAGAGAAACCAGTCGCGCGCCGGTTGCGAAAAGAGGTCTAGAGCGGTCCCCATTGGAGAGAGTGTGAACGGTTCTGGAGACGCAAACAAGTGTTCGTTAACAGGCGGCCCACTACGATCCGCTCGTGATCGAGCCGCATAGGTTTCGCGAGGTCATGGCCAGCTTTCCCACAGGGGTCGTGGTGCTGACGGCATTCGGCGAGGATGCGCCAAGACGTCGAACCCGCTGCCCGCCGTGCAGCACACGGGTGGCTCACCGCGAACATCCTGGCCACCGGTCGGGAGCAGCTTGCGCGACGCATGGCGACGAAGCTTACGGACAAGGTCGACGCGATCGCCTGGCGCAGGCCCACCAGCAAAATCGGCGGGCCGATCCTCGAAAACGATGCCGCGGCGTACGCGGTTTGCACGTTGCGCGACACGATAGAAGGGGGCGATCACTGGATCCTCATCGGCGTGGTCACCGAGGGCGAGCACCGGCCCGGCGTTACCCCGATGGTGTTTAGCCGGCGGATCTATACGTAGCCTTTTGCAGTTATAAGGTTGGGTTTGGCCACGACGGGATTAGCTGCGTCAGCCCGGCTGACAACAAGGTCAGCTTGTTCGTCAAAAGCAGAACGCCCATGACCAGGAGCACCGCCGCTGACACGAGATCGATTGCGCGGCGGTGGCTGTTCACGACGCGAACCAGCGGGCGCGCGCTCTCGAGGGCGAACGCCAGCACGATGAACGGCAGGCCCAGGCCGAGGCAGTAAGCAATCATCAGCGCCAATCCCTGGGCCGTCGTACCCGCGGTGACCGCCGAGCTCAGCACCGCGCTCAGCGTGATCCCGATGCATGGCGTCCATCCGCTCGCGAAGCCCATTCCGAGCACGAAGCCGCCGGCCGCGCCGCCACCTTGGGGTGCGGTCTTCATCACGCGGTACTCGCTCGACAGAAATGGAATGCGGATCAAACCGGCGATGTGAAGCGACATCGCGATGACAAAGATCCCCGCGATCAGCGGGACGTAGGCACGGATCGGCTGCACGACCAGGGAGAACACATAGAAGAAGAGGATGAAAACGAGTGAGAGGCCGGCGACGAAGCCAACGCCGGCCAGGGGAACTGAAGTCGTCCGGATAGCTGCGGCGGCCCCTCCGGCTCCTTCGGCCCATAAATGGGGAGGACTCGGCTCCATTGAACGGGGAGTTGCTGCCAGGTAAGCGAGGTAGGCCGGGACCAACGGCAGGACGCACGGAGATACGAAAGAGACAAGCCCGGCGAGGAATGCCAGCGCCGGGTTGACTCCATCGAGTGTGGCTATGAGCAAGCCGGGCGTCATCGCGTGACAGCAGTTTGCTGGGCGAGATCCACGATCGCGTCGACCACCTCGGACCAAACGCGCTCGGGCAGGTCGTGGCCCATGCCGTCGATCTCGAGCAGGCGCGCCCCGGGCACGGCAGACGCAACGAGGCGGCCATTTTCGACTGGAACCAGGATGTCGTCCAGTCCGTGGATGACCAGCGTCGGCACGCGAACCGAGCTCAGGCGCTCGAGCCGGGTCTGCGCAGCCAATACCGCGATGAATTGCCTGGCCGCACCGTCGGGGTTGTACGCGCGATCGACGGCGAGAGTTACTCGAGCGAGCTCGAAATGCTCGTCATACGGATCGAGTGAGCCCTTCAAGACCCTCCGAGCCCACATGCCCTGGGCGATGCGTTCCTCTCGCGTGGTGGGCGGAGCCGCCAGAAGAACCGCCGCCCCGTCGGGTGATGGAGCCACCTGGTCGCGGCCACTCGGGCCGGACATGATCGAGGTCAGAGTCAGAACCCGATCCGGGTGGTTGATCGCCACCAGCTGCGCGATGAACCCTCCCATCGAGCTACCCACAATATGTGCCGCCGGGATGTCGAGGGCGGCGAGCAGTCCGGCCGCGTCCGCCGCCATGTCCTCGAGCTGATAGGCCGGGTGCGCATCTCCACTCACGGCCGCTGCTACGTCGGGCGGACCCGCCGCGTCAATCCAGGTGGAGAGGCCGCTGTCACGGTTGTCAAAGCGGATAGTGCGAAATCCGCGCCTGGCGAGCAGCTTGCAGAACCCATCGTCCCAACTCAGCATCTGCACCCCGAGCCCCGCAATCAAAAGGATCGGCGAGCCGTCCGGCTCGCCGAAGGTTTGATACTCGATGTCTATCCCGTTGGCGCGGGCAAGCGGCACGTTTTCCATCCTAGAGCGCGACCGGCGCGCCATTACTCTTTCTATTCGTGGCCAGCCATCTGCCGGCGCGCTCTGAGGTTGACAGCCGCTTCACCTGGAACGCCGAGAGCGTCTTTGCCGACGACTCCGGATGGGAGCAGGCCGTCGAGACCATCCTCTCCAAGCTGCCCGATCTCGCCGAGTTCAAAGGCCACCTCGGCGATTCGCCCGAGGCGCTCGCGGACTGGTTCGACGCATCGGAACGCGTCCACCGGCAAATGGGCAAGGTGATGGTCTACAGCACGATGGCCTATTCGGTTGATGTCGGTGACCAGCAGGCGGCTGCTCGCACCGACCGGGCGCGCTCGGTCGCGGCCCAGCTTGGCGCGGCCACATCGTTCGCCCTGCCCGAGATGATCACGATCGGCATCCCCAAGCTGCGCGAGTGGGTCGACGCATCACCCCGCCTATCCCACCTCGGGCACTATTTCGACCGCCTCGAGAAGCTGCAGCGGCGCATCCGCAGCGCTGAGGTCGAGGAGCTGCTGACGCAGGTCTCCGACCCATTGGCGACAGCCCTGGCCGTGCATGGTGTTTTGGCCAATACCGACCTGAAGTTCGCGCCCGCCCTGGGTGAGGACGGAGAGATCCACGAGGTCGCCCAAGGCACCATCGGGACTCTGCTGACCAATCCCGACCGCGAGGTACGGCGAAGCGCGTTCGACAGCTACGCCGACGCCCACCTCGAGATGCAGCATGCGATGGCGGCCAGCCTCGCCGGTGGCGTCAAGCGCGATGTGTTCTTCGCGCGAGCGCGCGGGTACTCGTCGTCACTCCAGGCCGCGCTGGAGCCTAGCCACATCCCCATCGAGGTGTATCACAACGTCGTCCAGACCTTTCGCGACAACGTCAGCACCTGGCATCGCTACTGGCGGGTGCGCAGAAAGGCGCTCGGTCTCGACGTGCTCAAACCCTATGACACGCGCGCCCAGCTGGGCGCGACCACGCTTCCCGTTCCGTATGAGCAGGCCGTGGACTGGATCGCCGAGGGCGTCAGCCCGCTTGGCGAGGAGTACGTCAGCATCCTGCGCGAAGGGGCTTTCGACGAGCGCTGGGTTGACATCTACCCCAACAAGGGCAAGCGGATGGGCGCGTTCTCGAGCGGGGCGATGGACACGAAGCCTTTCATCTTCATGAGC
>VBKD01000084.1 GCA_005888075.1 Chloroflexota bacterium | reverse complement strand
AAATCCCCACTCAGTCTTCAGCAGATCGTGGAGAAGTTTTCGGTTGGCGGTCATGAACGCGCCGTTGACCGAGTTGTACGCCGCCATCACCAGAGCAACATCCGCCTCCGCGACACATGCCTCGAATGGCGGTAGGTAGAGCTCCCTCAGGACGCCCTCGGTGACGCGCGCGTCATAACTTCGGCGCTCGGTTTCGGAGTCATTGGCCACGTAGTGCTTGACGGTCGCCGCCACGCCGGCCTCTTGCACTCCGCGCACGTATGCGACCGCGATGCGCGCGCTGAGAACAGGGTCTTCGGAGAAGCACTCGAAGCCGCGACCGTTGAGCGGCGTGCGAACGATGTTGACG
>VBKD01000083.1 GCA_005888075.1 Chloroflexota bacterium | reverse complement strand
TCATGGCCGAGGGCAAGCGCGACGTCGTGAACAAGGCTCACATCCCAGGTTGCGCCGAGCGCGACCGGGCATGGCAACGATGAGGAGGGCATGGATGGGTCGAAGCCCGTGCCGCGCACGCCGGCGGGCCCGTCGGAAACAACGATCGGCCGCAGCCCGACGGCGCTTTCGCCATAGAGCCTCCAGGAGTCCGCGCCAGTCAGCAGCCGGACCTTCTGCTCCAGGCTGAGCCGGCCGACCAGGCCGGACTCATCGCCGTGGACACGCGCGGTGACGCTAGTCATGACTCTCCTCGGTTGTGAGACTGGTGCGGCCGGCACTTGCCGGCCGCGACCAGCCCATCACTGCGATGGACGTGAATCTGGAAATGTCAGGAAACGGGCTTCAGCTGCATCACGATGTAGGGAAGCTGCGGGTCGCTCGGCGTCGGGTTCATGTACGGATGCGATTGGTTGGGCCATCCCGTGTACTTGGCGCTGCTGTACACGTTCCAGTCCGCGCCGTAGAGCAGCGGAGCCATTGGGACGTCATTGGCCAGCAGCTTCGCGAGCTCCCCAACCGGCGCCATCAGTGACGACGTATCGCCTGGGTCGATGCCCGCGTACTTGGTCAGCGCCGCCATCGCGGCCTGGTTGTTGTAGCCGATGTGGTGCGCCGCCGATGTTGGGCTGGAGTAATCCAGCCAGTCCTGGTACTGGATGTACGGGATGCTTCCGCCGTTGCCCCAGTGGATCGCTGTCTGCCAGCCGTTGGGGTCGGAGGTGATGGTGGTGTTCCAGTCCGAATAGCCCTGAGCGGGCTTCGTGGACACGTTCATGCCGAGGGCCTGAAGCTCCTGCGACATCAGTGCGGCGTTCTCCCAGTAGTCCGAGAAGGGAACTGGGTCGTAGATCGAGAACTTGATGGTCTTGCCGCCCTTGGTCCAGCAGTTGGCGATGTTGCTGCCATCACAGTTGCCGCCGGACTTGTACGTCTGCGCGGCGCTGTCGTAGTGGGCCGATGCCGGTACTTTCCAGCCGGCGTTGGTCAGGATGTCGTAAACGTCCGACCCCGAAGGCAGCTTCTCAGCCTTGGCCGTCGCGGGATCCGGCACGGTGCCGTTGATGGAAAGGTCGCGGTTGAGGCTGCCGTCTGACGGGAGGAATGCCTTCTGGTTGGGGAGGATGAGCGCGCTCGAGGAGTAGGCCGGCAGCTCGTAGCCAGACTCGCCAAGCAGCGCGAGTGCGTTGCGGTCGACTCCGTAGCTGACCGCCTTGCGAACGGCCGCTTCGTCGATGCCGCTGGCGCCGCCGTTACCGGCGTTGAGGTTGAACCAGAGCACGACGGTGTTGCCCGAGGCGAACCACGCGTGGTTCGTGAGCGGGTTGAGGTTGACGAAGTTGGCGTAAACGTTAGGGATATCGTTGCCGGCCCAGTCCAGCTGGCCGCTGACCAGGGCGTCGCTCGCCGCCGCGTTGGTGGCGATCGACGGGTAGTCGATCTCAGATTCCGGTGGCGTCCCGCCCCAGTAATTCGGGTTGGGCTTGAACTTGATCACCGAGCTCGAGTAGCTCGAGAGCATGAAGGGGCCGGTGCCAATCGGATTGGTGATGACCATCGTCGGGTTCTGCGCGATCTGGCTCGCCACCGATGCTTTCAGGATGTATGTGGTGCCCAGGATCGCCCACAATCCGGTGAACTGGGGCGTCTGGAAATGAAGCGTGACGTTGTTGCCCGAGATCGTGGCATCTGAGACTTGAGGCGGGACACCAGGCGTGTTCGCCTTGGGATTTGCCATCGCCTTGAACGTCGCCGCGACGTCGGCCGGGCCGAACGCCGAGCCATCGTTGAACTTCACGTTCGGCCGGATCGTCACCTGCAGGTCCCTGCCGCCGTTCTGGAAGGCGTATGCGGTAGCCAGCCAGTAGTGGGTGCCCGCCGGAGTCGGATCGAGCTGATCGAACTCGACCAGCGGCTCGTTGATCAGGCTCTTCGGATACGACAGGTTGGAGTCGTACGGGTTGAAGTCATTTGCGAACGTGACTCCAGTCGTCGACTCGAGGATCAGTGGCTTGCCTCCCGGTGTTGATCCTGTGTTGGATTGCTGGCAGCTGGTGACGGCGACAACGAATGCCGCCGCTCCAATCAGCCCTCTGAATGCTCGACGTTTCATAGGTTCGTCACCTCCTTGACGCACGCCCGCTGATCGGACGTGCATTGCTGACGGAAATACGCGCGACCACCACCCTCCACGCCGGCTCGAGCCGGCGGTGGGGACCGAAACGCCAGACGCAAACTCATCCTTTCTCACCTCTTTTTCGTGTCTTGCTCGAGCGGCCCGACAGGGGCCGTCGACAGGCCGTTGTTGCTTGCGACCCGCTCGGCGGGCTTGGCATGCAGCCAGCACGCCGCGATGTGGTCCGGCGAGACGGCAAAGCTCGGCGGAACCTGTTGTTTGCAGATGTCCATGGCATATGGGCACCGAGGGTGGAAGCGACAGCCGCTCGGCGGCGTGATCAGGCTCGGTGGCGCGCCGCGCCCGGCGAGCTGTGGCGGCTCGACCCGATCGGGATCGGGTGCGGCGGAAAGCAGGAGCTGCGTATACGGGTGCGCGGGGTTGTCGGTGAGCTCGACGCTCGGCGCCGACTCCACCAGCTGGCCGGCATACATGACGACGACGGTGTCTGCGAGGTAGCGGGCCGAAGCGATGTCGTGAGTCACGTAGAGGATCGCGAGCTGCTCCTTGTCACGAAGGTCGGCGAGCAGGTTGAGCACGCCGAGCCGGATCGAGACGTCGAGCATCGAGACCGGCTCGTCTGCGATCAGCACGCGGGGCTTGACCGCGAGGGCCCGCGCGATGGCGACACGCTGACGCTGGCCCCCCGACAGCTCGTGTGGAAACTTCTCGGTGAAGTGGCCAGGTGGCTTGAGCGCGACGCGCCGCAGCAGGTCAGCCACCGCGCCCTCGACGTTGTCGTCGGCGACATGGTGGATCTTCAACGGCCGGACGAGGTTGTGGCGGACTCGGTGCACCGAGTTCAGCGATGCGAACGGGTCCTGGAAGACCATCTGGACCTGTTTCGCATACGAGCGCGGCCGTCCTCCCGGCGCCGGACGGCCGTCGAGCAGAACCTGTCCCGAGTCGGGCCGGATGATCCTCGCCAGCAGGCGCGCCACCGTGCTCTTCCCCGCGCCGCTCTCGCCGACCACCGCGGTGACCTTGCCGGCCTCTAGACGGACCGACACGTTCTCCACCGCGTGGACCGAAAGCCGTCGCGCGAACAGACCCCGGCTCTGCCTGACCTGGAAATACTTGGTGAGATCACGCCCCTCGAGCACTGGCGCAGCGGCGACGTTCACTTTTTGCTCACCTGGATCAGAGTTGGGACGCGCTGGCGAGGCTCCGTACGTGGGTCCGCTTTCGCCAGCTCGGCCGGCACCTTCGCGTCATCGTGATGCAGCCAGCAAGCAACCTCTCGACCGGACCCGCTGATGGGTTCCAGCCGCGGAATGGCCTGCTTGCACTTCTCGAGCGCCCAGGGGCAGCGTGGGTGAAACGCGCATCCGGACGGAAGATCTCGCAGATCCGGCGGCGAACCTGGAATGCCTTCCATCCGCGCCCGCTTCCCGTGCATCGGAGGAAAGCAGTTGAGCAGGCCGTGGGTGTACGGCAGTCGTGGAGCGTGGAAGAGCGAGGCGGCTGGTGCACGCTCCATCAAACGGCCTGCGTACATCACCGCTATCTCGTCGGCGAGCTCGACCAGCAATGACAGGTCATGCGTGATGAACAGAGCCGCGAAACCAAGCCGATCCCGCAGGCCCATCAGCTCTTCGAGGATCTCGCGTTGGGTCACGACGTCGAGGGCGGTGGTCGGCTCGTCCAGGATCATGATCTGCGGCTCGAGAGCCAGGGCCATCGCGATCATCGCCCGCTGGCGCATGCCGCCCGAGAGCTCGTGCGGGTAGCTGCGCAGCCGGTCGGCGTTCATACCTACCATGTCGAGCAGCTCGCCGGCCCTCGACCACCGCTCAGACCCCGGCATGCCGGGCCGGTGGACGCGCAGCAGGTCATCGAACTGTGCGCCGATCGTGGTTACCGGGTTGAGCGAGTTGAGCGCGCTTTGCAGGACGACCGCGATCTCCGACCATCGGACCTCGCGCAGGTCGTCGAGTCCCGCGGCCAGCAAGTCCACGGTTCCCTTTGGTCCATCCCCGCCGATGGGCCTGGAGTGGAACAGGACCTCGCCGGAGGTGATCAGAGCCGGCGCGCGCAGCAAGCGCATCGCGGCGAGCGCCAACGTCGTCTTGCCGCTGCCGCTTTCGCCGGCGAGGCCCAGCACCTGGCCGCGGCGAAGGATCAGGTCACAGTCGACGACCGCGTGGACCGCATCGTCGCCATAGCCGTAGTCGACGCTGAATCCGTTGATCTCGAGCACCACATCCGATTCGGCGCCCATTCGAGGTGACGGGTCCGCTGATCGATGGCCCACGACCGGCGTGAGGCCCAATGTCGACCGCGCCGTGATGCCCGCCTGCTTGGCCGCACGGCGCGAAAGCCCCGCCGCTCGAAGCCTGGGATTGATGAACTCGTCGATGCTGAAGTTGAGCAACGCCAGGCCGGTGCCGAGGATGGCCACGCAAAGGCCGGGTAGTTCCACAACCCCGCGGGAGACCCGGTCGGGGCGCCGGCAAGACCGAGGAACGCGATTGCGACGTACGCATACATCGCCGTGAGGGTCGTGAAGAGAAACGAGGCGGCGACGATCGGGATGAGGTTGGGAAGTACCTCGACGAGGATGATGCGAAGCCGCCCTTCGCCAGAGACCCTGGCCGCCTCGACGAAGTCGCGGTTGCGCAGCGACAGGGTCTGAGCCCGCAGCGTCCGCGAGGTGTACGCCCAGGTGGTGACCGCGATGATGGCCGCGACCAGCAGGATGCTCGAGCCCGCCCTCGGCACGTAGTCGGCGAGGACGATGAGCAGCGGCAGGGCTGGGATCGCCAGGAAGACGTTGGAAAGGAGCGACAGGCCCTCGTCGGTTCCTCCGCCGAAGTAGCCCGCCGATACGCCGATCACGACGGAGAGGACCGTGGCGATCGACGCCGCAAGCAGGCCGACGAACAGCGTGGCCTGGGTCGACGCCAAGAGCTGGGAGAAGACGTCTTGGGCGAACACGCTGGTGCCGAGCCAGTGGGCGGCGGATGGCGGCAGCGGCAGGGGGTAATAGTTGGCCGGGAAGGGGGTGCCCTCTCCAGTGCCGGGAACAAGGACGCGCTGCACCCAGTTCTGCGTGTCGGTCGCGTTCGGCGAGTAGGGAGCGATCCATCGACCGATGATGGCCACCACCCCAAACACGGCAAGAATCACCAGTCCAGCGATGACTTTCGGGGAGCGCGGCAGGCGGAGGATCGCTGTCCGCTGAAAGATCGGCTCGGGAGTTGGCCCCGTGGCCGGCGTCTGGCTCAGCGTCGTGGTGTCGATCGTCATCGTCACGCCGCCTGCCTGGCACGAGGATCGAGCATCACGTAGACCACATCCGCCAGCAGATTCGCGGCCAGCACCACGAGCGTGATGACCACGAAGATGCCCTGGACCAGCGTGTAGTCGAGCTTCGAGAGCGCGTCATAGAGGTGGAAGCCGATGCCTGGGTAGTTGAAGACGATCTCGACCAGAATCTGCCCGCCCACGATCAGGCTGATGGCGATCGTGAAATTGGCCACGACCGGAAGGAGCGCATTGCGCGCCGCGTACCAGATCACAGTTCGTGTAGGCAGGCCCTTGGCCTGCGCCACCAGGACGAAGTCCTCGTCCATGGTCGTAATCACCTGGTTGCGTATCGAGAGGATGAACCCGGCCATCGACGCGAGGATCACCGTTGTCGCCGGCAGGATGGCGTGACCGAAGACGCTCTCGACGTAGGAGACGGTGAACCCGGGCGTGGTGGCGTAGATGTCATAGCCGAAGAGGCTTTGAAACCACTTCAACATGGTCCCGGTCTGCCCGAAGACCAGGACCAGGACGATGCCGAGGAAGAAGTAGGGCAGCGCCTGGAAGAAGGTGGCAAATGGAATCAGCCAGTCGGCCCACGTACCGCGGCGCCAGGCGATCAGCGTGCCGACGACGCTGCCGCCGAGAAAGCTCACGGTGGTGGCAATGCCAAGCAGCACAAGCGTCCAGGGGAGGTACGAAAGGATGAGGCTGCCGACCGGCGCGTTTTCCGACCACGAGTGGCCGAGGTCTCCGTGCGCAAGGTTGCCGAGGTACTGGACGTATTGGTCCCACAAGCTCTTGTGGACGTCAAAGCCGAGCTGTTCCTCGATGGCCTTGATGCACCCGGCGTTGCAATTTCCCGATTGCGAGGCCCGGGCGACGGCGCCCGCCACTGGGTTTCCGGGAACCACGCGAGGGAGCAAGAAGCTGACCGTCAAAGCCACCCAGGCGGCGAGGATGTAGACCCCCAGCCTCCGCAGGAGCGCCCCCATCCGCTAGATCTCGTGGCCGGCGATCGACGCCGGTCTCCGAGGCAGCGTCGCGCCGCCGGCGCAGCCGCAGCTCTGACGGACGATGAGCTCGACCGGCAGCACGACCTCGGGCGCACCGCCGGCCGCGCTGATCCTGGCGTACAGGACCTCGAATGCGGTCGCACCGAGCTCCTGGATGGGCTGTCGAACCGTGGTCAGCGGCGGGTGCAGGTGGCGGGCCACGGGGACGTCGTCGAATCCGGTGACCGCGACCTCGTCCGGCACCTTGATCCCCCGCCGCGCCAGGGCGTGCATGACACCGAGTGCGGTCTGATCGTTGGCACAGACGATGGCGCGCGGCAGCTCAGCGCCCGCGTCCAGCAGCGACGTGATGACGCTGGCCCCGCCGGCGGCGTTGTAATTGCCTTGCCACGAGGGTCCGACCTGGACCTGTGCGCCCGAGCCGGTCGCTTCGGCCTCGAAGACTCGTGCGCGCGCCTGGTTGTCGGGACTGTCGGCCGTCCCCGATAGATACGCGACGCTTCGATATCCGTGGTCGATGACGAGGTGGCGGACCAACGCCCGCATGCCGGTCTCGTTGTCGCACCTGACGTTCATGGACGACGGAGTGGGACTTCCGGCGAGGGTCACGACCGGCACGATGCCGGCCAGCCGCGCGATGGCGACGGCACTGAGCAACCGGTCATGCAGGATGAGCCCGTCGACCTTGCCCGCGATCAATGCGATGCGCGCCGCCACGTTGTCGTCAGTGATCCCGACTGAGCTGATCAGCACGTCGAACCCCTGGCGCTGCGCCGCCACCTCGACGCCACGATTGATGACATCCATGAACAGCAGGCTCTCGTCCTCGTCCTGGAACTCGTTTTCGCCGCCCCGCCGGAAAACCACCGCGACAACTTCTTTGAGGCCGTTGGAGAGAGCGCGCGCAGCGCCGTCGGGGACGAAGCTGAGCTCACGGACAGCTCGCATCACTCGCTCCCGCGTCTCAGCGCGTGGACTGCCCTGACCGTTCAGGACTCGCGAAACTGAGGCGATCGAGACGCCGGCGTGGTGCGCGACGTCATAGATCGTGAGCGTGCCTTTGGTCTTATTCGGCTCTGCCAATCGCTCCGGGCTCCTCCTCCCACGCGCGCTTGACCGCTTTGGTAAGCGCTTACCGGTAAGCGCTTACCGGACCCTATCACGGCTCCTGGCCGTGCGCAAGAGAAATTTGTGAGCTCAACCCAAGAGCTGTTGGTCAGGGCAACCGAATGTGTTTGCCCGGCCGCGGGCGACCGTCGCTTATCTATTTGGGGACGGCTGCGGGCGGGCCTCAGCTGGGCCGCAGCAGCCCGTCGTAGAGCTCGACTGTCTGGGTGGCGATGGCCGGCCAGCCGAAGTTGCGCAGCACGCGCGCACGCCCGGCCTTGCCCATCTTGGCCGCGAGAGTCGGGTCGCCGAGCAGCTCGTCGATCCGGCCGGCGAGGGACTTCGTGAACGCGTCTGTGCCGTCCGGGTTGTAATCGACCAGGTAACCCGTCTCGCCCTCCACAACGATCTCCGGAATTCCGCCCACGCGCGAGGCAACCACCGCCGTCTCGCAAGCCATCGCCTCGAGAATGACGAGGCCGAAAGGCTCGTACACCGAAGGGCACACAAAAACCGAGGCGCCGGAGTGGAGGTGGATCAATTCCTCGCGCGGAATGAACTCGCCTATCCAGATCAGATTGCCTCGCTCGGATCGAACGCGCTCCGCCAGGGCGGCAACCTCAGCGCCGATCTCGGGCGTGTCGGGACTGCTGGCGACGATCACGAGCTGATGTCGTGGATCGATTTGAAGGGCAGCCTTCAGCAGAAATGCCAAACCCTTTTGCCGCGTGATCCGACCGTTGAAGAACGCGTAAGGCCTGGTCGGGTCGATTCCGAATCGAGAGAGCGTCTCCTCCGACGGCTGCGGCCGGTAGATCTCCGGATCGATTCCGTTGTGAATCACGTGAATGCGGCCTGCGTTGACGTTTGGGTAGCAGCTCATGACGTCGTCACGGACACCGTGCGAAACCGCGATCACGGCGTCGGCGGCCTCGATTGCCGTTTGCTCGCAGAACGTCGACAGCGCGTAGCCGCCGCCCAGCTGCTCGGCTTTCCAAGGCCTGAGCGGCTCGAGGCTGTGAATGGTCATGACGTGAGGTATCGACCACATGAGCTTCGAGAGATGACCGGCGAAGTTCGCGTACCAAGTGTGGCTGTGCGCCAGGTCGGCGCCTTTGACGGCTGCCGCCATGGCGAGGTTGATCGACATCGCCTGCAGCGCCGCCGACTCCGGCTTCGGTTCCGACAACGCGCCCCATGGCTGATAGCCGGTCACACCCGGCTCGTTCCGTGGGGGACCCCAGCAGTGGACGGAGATGTCGACGAGATGACGGAGCTCGCGCGCCAGATACTCCACGTGAGTGCCGGCGCCTCCGTAAACCTCGGGCGGATATTCACGAGTGAGCAACGCGACCTTGTGCATGTCTCTAAAAACCAGTGGTCGCCGATATCACGGCCGAACACGGTACTCCTAACCACTACGAGACTTCGATGGCGCAGATGTGCCGCGAGGTCTCGCATTCCGGCACGAAGTTGGCCGGCCCTTATGG